>JAUYLR010000041.1 GCA_030698935.1 bacterium | reverse complement strand
AACCGGAAGTGGAGAAAGTTTTGCTGGAGGAAGTTTCCGAAGGTTCCATCGCTATGGCCTTGCACAGGATTGGAAAGGCATCGGAGGCCGTGCCCTACGGTACGCGATTTTTGAAACAAATGAGTGACATCACCGTGCGCTCCAATTTGGTGCAGTTCGTTTTCCCGAATTCCGCCGACCTCTCTGCTGTCTTGGGAAAAGTGTCGCGCATCGCAAAAAATAAAAAAGGCGTGTTCCTGAATTTTTCGCGCGGCCTGTACGAATCGCTTCTCGTCGTAAGCCATGAGATTGAAGAGGAGGTCGTCGTGTCGTTTGAAAATCAGAAATATCTGAAACGCATCGGCGGCCTCTCGGCCATCACGATGCGCTTGCCGGAGGAGAGCTTGAACGTGCCGGGGTTGTACTACCCGATACTGAAAGCAATCGCCGAGGACGGCATCAGTCTCGTGGAAGTCATGTCCATCGGGACCGAGTTCAGCACGATATTTGCCGACAAAGACATAGACCGCGCATTTTCGGCAATAAAGAGGATTACATCCTAGTCGCCGAAATCGGTCAAAGAAAACGTACGTACCTATCTTAACCGACCGGTTAAGATAGGTACGTAACGTAAGGCTTGATGAATATTGTGAGTCTGGCATTGAGAGCTACTTTGTACTAACTTTCCAATCGCTCGACCGCGCGCTGGCTTTGGAGCATAATCAAATGATGCGGAAAGGAAAACTTATCGTCATTGACGGCATCGGAGGCTGCGGCAAGACGACGCATGCAAGGCTCCTTCGCGCGAGAATGGGGAAGAGCGCCGTCTACACGCATGAGCCGGGGGGAACGCCGTTCGCGGAAAAAATACGGAAACTGCTTTTACACGGCCGCGTTCCGGTTACGGATGTCGTAACCGAATTTCTGCTCTTTTGGACCGCACGCACGGAACACATGCGGGAAAGAATCGTGCCGGCGTTGCGCGCGGGGAAAAACGTCATCTGCGACCGCTTTGATTCCTCAACATTTGCGTTTCAGATATTCGGCGAGAAGCATCCGGAACTTACAAAACTATTTTGGGAAGCGCGCACAGTCGTCTTAGGAAACTACAAGCCGGACGTGTACATCATTCTTGATATTCCTGTCGTAGCAGCGGAGAAGCGCCGCGCGGGCCGCAAGCCCACAAAGGACCGTTTTGACGACAATCCCCGCGCATACCAAGGGCGCGTACGTGCCGGTTTCAAAACATTTGCAAAAGCAATCGGCCCGCGGGCGCACATAGTGAATGCCAATCGCACACCCGCAGAAGTAGATAAAGAAATACGTCAGATCGTAAGCAATGTATTGAAGTAGTGTTCTGTCCTGCCCCGTAATCTAATTTGCCTTTGCGCCGGCCAATCCGTGGCTGGCGCGTCGAGATATGTGGGCTTTATAAAACAATGAAGCTGTGTATTCATGTTGTGCACATAAAACGTTTATGGCCCGACTAAGGCAAATTTCAGTGTCGGGGTACAATCTCTGTATGCAGATTGTTGACGAGATAAAACAGGCGCTTGCGGCTTCTTTGGGCGAGGCGGGAATCAGGGTTTCTGCGGATGACATTGCGCTTGAACGGCCGAAAGAACTTTCGCACGGTGATTACGCCAGCGGACTGGCTCTGCGATACGCTAAACAGGTTGGAATGCCTCCTGTGAAGCTCGCGGAAAAGATTGTCGCCGGATTGGGGAAACTAAACGGCGTCAAAAGCGTGAAAGTTGTTGCTCCCGGTTTTATAAACTTCCATCTCACACCGGATACTATCAATAGTGTATTGGGAGAGGCATCCGCGAATGAGAAATCTTGGGGGAAGAATGACTCGCAAAAGGGTTCGCGCGTGATGGTGGAGTATACCGACCCGAATCCTTTCAAAGAATTCCACATCGGCCATTTGATGAGCAATGCTATAGGAGAATCCATTTCGCGCCTCGTGGAATACTCGGGTGCCGAAGTGAAGCGGGCCAACTATCAGGGCGACGTGGGGCCTCATGTGGCGAAAGCTATCTGGAGTATCCAAAAAAACGGCGGAGACGCGCATGACGCGAGCGTTTTGGGAAAAGCCTATTCCGACGGTGCGAAGGCGTATGAGGGCGATGCGGGCGCGAAGGCGGAAATTGACGCACTTAACGGGAAAATCTACGACCGTTCCGATGCGCAGATAAATAAAATTTATGATGCCGGACGCAAGGCATCACTCGCGCATTTTGAAGAAATCTACAAAATACTCGGAACGAAATTTGACCACTATTTTTACGAGAGCGAAACCGGGCCGTTTGGCAAAAAAGTAGTTGAGGAACATCCCGAAGTATTTGAGAAAAGCGATGGCGCGATAGTTTATAAAGGAGATGAGGATAAAGGATTGCACACGCGCGTGTTCATAAATTCCAAGGGGCTCCCGACGTATGAAGCAAAAGAACTCGGGTTGGCCAAGAAGAAATACGACGCATATCCGTACGACAAATCCATCGTCATCACCGGAAATGAAGTCAATGAGTATTTCAGAGTTCTGCTGGACGCGATGTCAAAAGTGTATCCCGACCTTGCCGCAAAAACCGTGCACGTCTCGCACGGCATGATGCGTCTCGCCTCGGGCAAGATGTCGTCGCGTACCGGCGATGTGATAACAGGGGAGTCTCTTATCGCAGAATTGAAAGAGCGTGCCATTGCACGAGCCACAGAAAGCAGGGCAGCGGACGCAGACATTCTTGCC
>JAUYLR010000034.1 GCA_030698935.1 bacterium | reverse complement strand
CTCGGGCCAACCTGCCCCGTAATGCGCGATCCGCCGGATCCTAATTGTGCGGATAGGGGATACGCAACGAAGATTTCTGTTTTCCGCGCGAGCAACAATAATCTGGTAGCTACGACAAGAAGCGATGCGCAAGGGATTTTTGAAGTCTCGCTTCCGGCCGGCGCTTACATTGTCTCGGCCGAGGGAGGCCAAATGTTGCCCAGTTGCTCTCCGGTACATGTTACCGTCTCGGCGAATAATTATGTTTCAGCTACGATACAGTGCGACACGGGAATTCGCTAGATTGAACTAAAAAACATCATCAGCAAAACCGCCGCGTCTGACGCGGCGGTTTTGTCTAAGGGACGACCCCTCCTAGGGAAAACTTCTTTAAAACTTTACGTACGAAGGAACGACGAGCATGGCCGGATCCTTGGCCCAGTCATGACAGTCCCAACTGACATTGTTGAGGCTCACGCCGAAACCTCCTCCGCTTGTGAGGTCTGCCGGAATTGCTTCAGGCAGGTCGGCAATAGATGCGATGCTTGATTTCCTGCCCGTCGTTGTGCCCTCCTTCCAGCTGTAGAGAGTGCCCCCGCTGTATATCATTATGTTCGCCGAGTTAACACCCTCCGCTGTTTGCGTGCGGAATTCGCCGCGCATTTTCCCGTCGGCAATATATATCACACTGCTGCTTCGCACGGATGCGGTGACTTGCTCGTACGAGCACTGGTGATTTCCCGACTGCGTAAAGATGCTGCGGAACGAACTTGTCCCTATGGGCTTGACGGCGGTGTTCGCGGTGCCGGCCGTGCCTGTAGTAACCGCGCCTGTGCCCGTTTCATTCTGCGCGCCCGTCACGTCATTGTTTATTTTTGACGATGTAAAATACCAAATCCCCCAGACGAGGATAACCACAAGGACGATGCCCCCGATGACTTTGTTTTGATTCATAGATTAATGAAGAAATTAGTTATTGTTTGTAAGTGATGTGGAAGTACGAAATTCTATCGACCTTGAAGTTACGCGGCAAGCATACCAACCCTTCATGAAGAATTGGTGAATACGCGAGACGTGCTCGCATCGGCATCTATGAGCCCAAATGCTATCATTGCCCCATGAGGAAATCAAGTATTTTAGGAGCGATTGCAATTTTAATCATTGGCGGAGCGGTGTGGTTTTGGGCGGGCAGAACCAATACGGCGCCGGCAAACCCTGAAGAAGATACGGATATTTCACAACTGATACAGGTTTCCAGCCCTTTGCCGAATCAGAAAGTAACGAGTCCGCTCAAGGTAAGCGGGAAGGCGGTGGGCAACTGGTATTTTGAAGCATCGTTTCCCGTAATGATTTTGGATGCTAACGGAGAAAAGTTGGGCGTCGTACCTGCGCAGGCGCAAGGAGAGTGGATGACTACGGAGTTCGTGCCGTTTGAAGCGACGCTTACTTTTGAAAAGCCCACAACCGCGACCGGAACCGTGGCGTTTCTAAAAGACAACCCCTCGGGGCTTCCGGAGCACGACAATTCTTTTTCAATCCCCGTGAGTTTTTGAGAGTGGCTGAAATAATTCTCGTATTCTTAAGAATACGAGAATTATTTCAAAGAGCACGGAGTTCTTTCAGGTGAATTATGCCGGAAGAACGAATTTGAACATAAACCAGAAGTGGCAGAAGCTGCCGAGCATATCAAAAATATGGAGTATGTCGTGCGGCGTGTACCACTTGTTCAGCATGATTTTACCCTCAAGTGCAAAGAAAATTACCCCGATGGTATAAAAGATTCCTCCGGCAAGGAGCCATAGGAATGCCTCAATGGACAGTGCCTCTTTGAGAGGAATGACGGCGATGAGGATAAGCCAGCCCATCAGAATGTAAAAGACGACGGAAACCCATTGTGGAATTGCGAGGCGCAATGTTTTTATCAGGACTCCGCAAAGAGCGAGTCCCCAGACTGCGCCAAACATGCCCCACCCCCATGACGCAGGAAGAACAAGGAGTACAAGGGGCGTGTATGTGCCGGCGATAAGGACGTAA
Organism: bacterium; assembly: GCA_030698935.1. Taxonomy (GTDB): domain Bacteria; phylum Patescibacteriota; class Minisyncoccia; order Phycocordibacterales; family UBA2100; genus UBA10103. The sequence goes on along the minus strand of JAUYLR010000034.1, from coordinate 4,379 downwards.
ATCATTACGTGGTCCAGAATCCGGAAAAGGTCTTTTGCGGGATGATTTTTGGAAAGAAAATGGTAGAGGGTGCTGAAGAAATACAGCAAGACAAGCGATGCCCCGAAGATTGAGAAACCGACGACATGCATTGCCGTGCCGCGCACAGCGGCCAGAGTAACTAACAGAGAAAGCCCCGCAACGGAAAGAATCGTGGCAATAAGATGCGTCGCAAAACTCAAGGGCTCGTTTGAGGCGTCATTGTCGGCCATTCATTCAACGATATCACGGGCAAAGGGGGAGAAACACGACAAGGCGCTCATCGTAATTCCCGCGTTGCATCTCTGAATACCTTTTGCGCCACATCTACATACGCGGTTTTTAATACCTTACTTGCCACAAACTTTCGGTAAGGAGATAGTCTCATGCTCTGCATGACTCTTCTCGGTTTGATAATCGGCTCCATTTTTGCTGTTGGTTGACTGGCATGAAGCCCCAGCAATTTTTGTCCCTCCACGACTTGTCCGAGAAGCCAATCTGTTATGTTCTGCGGGAATTCCGCAGTGTGCCGAGCGGCAACGACCTTGCGCAGATCTGCGTCCGTTATTCGGAACACCTCTGCATCTTCTGCTGGAATATTACAAAGCCCCGCCCTAACATCCGCTGCAAAATCTCGAACGTTGTAGGCGATTCTAGTAGCTTGTGCGAGCGGTGTCAGCAATTTCATGTTGTTTTCCGAATCTTGGAAACCGAACAAAAAAAGCGTCAGGCCGATTACGCCCTCAGTATCTAGATTGAAGAAGTGTCGCTGAAGTTCGTCACTGGAAGAGAATTTCCATGTGCCGGGAGTTTCCGTGGCACATATACGTTCGCCATCAAAAGTAATACTGTTCATAATCTGCTCAAGTCTTTGCCTGGCTTTCGGCACATAGCTCGTATCAAGCGAAGAAATATCACCCAATATTCTGATGGTGAAAGCATCAATCGGATCGGACCCGTCGAAATTGCCAGTTCTCAAATGCTCTAACCTAACTCGTGCATACGCAACTCTTTCTGCAGGGACCAACTTTTCAGGAGTGTCGCCGTCCATAATGTCATCAAACAATCTTTGTTGAAAGTAAATCAGAACGCACGCCCTGAACCGATGCTCAACGTTCGGAAGGCCCGCCAATTGCCAAAGGTTTTTCAGTTTGAATACGTTTTTCAAGAAATCTTTATATTTTTCCTCTCGTTCAGGGTTTTGCGTCACCTCTCTCAATATGCTTCCCATGATTCCCTTAAGGTCAGCGTATTCTCCCTGCTGGCCACTAGCGGTACCGACAAAAGCAGCAGACAAGAGTTCGTCGAATTTGAGCGGGATGCTCTGCTCGTTGATAGGTAAAGCAGTTCTCCTTTCGTGCCCTGTCTTTATATTCTCACTCATGGTCATCAATCCCGCGGAGGGCCTCTGGCGCCAACTTTGCAAGGAACTCTTTCATTGAGTAGGTTGCGGCGCTGATAACGCTGTCGGCGGCGCCGTAGTAAACAATGAGAGAATCTCCATGCGCCACCATTCCGCAGGAAAAGACAACGCGCGGCACTTGCCCCTCAAGTTCATCCTGTTTGACCGGTTCAAGAATGGGTCCCGCGGTGCGGGCAAGGACGCGGGTCGGATCATCTTTGTCCAAAAGCGCCGCGCCTAGCCGATAGGTCTTTCGGGTGCTAGAGACGCCGTGGTAGATGAAAAGCCAGCCCATCTTCGTGAGTACGGGCACGCCGGAAGCGCCCACTTTTAAATCGTCCCACATTCCTCGTCGGGGCCCGAAAAGCTCAATGCAGCGCTCTATCCGGCCCTTTGAAAAGTCGAGCGATGTTCTCAAATCCACGCATATCTGGCTGCCCACTCTATGAAAGATGCAGTAATTATCGCCGACTTTTTCCGGAAGAACGAACATATCTTTGTCGTCAATAGCATCCGGGGTAACAAGTTGCGGCATCGCAAAGCGCTCAAAACGTTTCGCAAGAAAATCAGCAACTGAAATCGACGTGAGCGCCGCTCTCGGTGCGTGCACCCCGTCGTACGCGGTATAGCCCATGTAGAGGGTGTCGCCTATCTTTGAGATGCGCGGGTCTTCACAGCCGGAGTTCCCGTTCCTGTTGCCCAGCTTCTGCTCAAAATCGGCGCGTGGCACATATACCGGCTCGCTCAATCGTTCTTCTACAGTCAGACCGTCTTTTGACATCCGTGCATAGCCCAAGACGGACGTGTTATCGCCGCTCATCGCTCGGTAGAGGAGGTACGGCGTGCCGTCGATGTCAACTGCGCCCGCATTGAAGGTGGCTTTTTCCTCCCACGCATGCGTCGGAACGGGAGAAATCAACGGATTGTCTTTCGCGCGTTTCGCGAACGCCTCACTGCGTTCGGGTATCATCGCGTCCAGCAAGTCTGGTAGATAAAGAGACGCGGAAGCACAGACCGAATCCGCCGCGCCATAGTAAATATCAAGGCGGCCACTTTCTTCCAAAAGCGCGCCGCTGGGAAAGACGATGTTTTTTATCAGGCCGTAGCGCTCGTACAGTTCTTCCGGCACGAGTATCGGCCCCTTGGTGCGACCCACAATGACGTGCGGGTCGTCCATATCAAGCAACAGCGCTTCCACGCCGAAGATTTTCTCGCCTCCGCCGAAATAGTTTTGCATGTAGGAGTGGATAAGAAGCCAGCCGTCTTTTGTTTTTATCGGCGGCGCTCCCACCTCTATGTGGTCGCGCTCGCTGCGCAGGGGATTGAGCGTGTGTCCAGAAAGCCCTTTGTGCCAACGTTCCCAAAACCCTTCGTCCCACAAGTCCTCAAGTTTGTCGCACTGGACGATAGCGATGCGCGACGGCGGCTCGTCGGTGTGTACCGTAACGACAGCCGTTATTTTGCCGTTCACGCGCTCCGGGAAAAGCGCCATCGCTTTGGCGTTGAACGGCGTGACAAGATGTTTTTCATCAACGGTTTTCAAGTCGCGCGAGAGCGCCACGCCCACTCTGATATTTCTTGCACTGAACGGATACCCGCCAAGCGCGGTATAGAAAATCACGCAGCGTCCTTCAAAAAATGTGGCACGCGGGTCTTCGCATCCCGCTTTATCCCATGGTTGATCGGGAGAAATTATGCGGCCGCGTTTGGAGAAATCATTGCCATTATCGGAAACTGCAATATTTATCGTAGAGAGGCCGGAGGGAGCCGAGAGCGGATCCGGGTTCCCGAATGCACGGTAAAGAAGATATGTGCTTTGCCCAAGCTTTACGGGACAGCCGTTAAATGTTCCCTGCGCTTCCCCTGCATCTTCATCGCTTGGCGCGAGGATGGGATTTTTTGGGTTTCGTTTAACAATGAACATGAAATATTACGACTCATGCGAGCCTTGCTTCATGGTTCTGCATGAGCGCGTGCAGAAATGTTTCCAGAGGCGCGGTTGCCACGTTCACTCTCTTGTCCCCGCCGCCGTAATACACAAAAAGTGTTCCGTCCTTAATGATAGACCCCGATGCATACACGACGCCCGGTTTCCAATCATGCTCGTACCACTCCAGCGGCTGAAGTATGGGCGTGTCGGAGCGATGAAGTATCTTTGTCGGGTCATTAATATCGAGGAGCATTGCGCCAACCTTATAGCCATGATTTTCTTTGGGATTCATGGCGTGATAGAGGAGTAGCCAGCCGTATTTTGTTCGTAGCGGAGGAGCCGCCGCGCCGCGCACAAATTCGTCCCAATGCCCCCTGCGGCCGCCTCGTTCATTGTTGCTTTGCACCGAACTCTCCGCCCACGTTTCAAGGGAATCCGCATAGTCAATCATGACGTGCGGCGTGAGCGCATGGAGTATCGCAAACTTTCCGCGGATTTTTTCCGGAAAGAGAACCCAGTTCTTGTGGGTCTCGTTCGGTGGCGACAGAAAGAAGTGCGGCGCCCAGTTCCACACCCGTGCCTTGAAGTCGGCAAGGCCGATAGACGTCAAGGCGACTCGTATGGAGTCCCAGTTTTCAAAGACGCCAAAATTCATGTAGAGGCGGCCCTCCATCAAAACCGCTCGCGGGTCCTCGCTACCGCCCCATCCGCCACCCGATGCGTACGCATCTTTGTCGTAGCGGCCCCCCTCAGCAAACGGATTCCGGAATTTCGGCGAGGATGGCGTTCTCATGACGAACGCGGGATTCGGAAAGCGCTGGAAGTGGATACCATCGTCACTCACGGCGTAGCCGATACGGGAAATGCCATCCTGCCCTAGCGCGCGGTAGAGAAGGTGCACGCGCTCTCCATCATAGAACGCCGCAGGGTTAAAGACCGCGGCGTTCTCCCAGAAAACATCGGGACTCGGTTCCAATATCGGATTTTTCGGGGAGCGGGAAAGAAACGCGCCTCGCGCTGCGCGCGAGG
>JAUYLR010000012.1 GCA_030698935.1 bacterium | reverse complement strand
TCCGGCCGGAAAATCCGACAATGCGGCCGGCACTGTCGGCAATCGGGAACATTATTCTGTTGCGGAATTTATCATTCACGCTCTTCCGTTCATTGCGCTTTGCGAGTCCCGCGTCAATAATTTCCTTTTCCGAATACCCTTTCCCCCGCAGATATTTAAAGAGCCCGTCCCACGCTTCGCCCGCAAGCCCGACGCGGAATGCCTTTACGGTTTCTTCGTGTATTCCCCGCTCCTCTAAATATTTTTTGGCGGCGTCCGAGAGATGCGATGTGTAAAATATCGTCGCGGTTTCCAAAAGCTCAAAGAGGCGGTCGCGGGAATCTGTCTTCTCCTTTTTCTCGTACACGAGAGGCACGCCGGCCTTTTCCGCCAGAATTTTCAGGGCCCCTTTAAAATCCAAGCCCTCTATTTGCTCAACGAAGGAAAAAACGTCCCCGCCCACATTGCATCCGAAACAATGGTACGTACCGCGCTCGGGCGAGATAAAGAAAGACGGCGTGCGCTCGTTGTGGAACGGGCATCGCGCGCGCATAGACAATCCCGAGCGCTCAAGCTTCACGTATTGCGAAACCACGTCAGTAATTGAGAGTCTATCCTTGATTTGTTGTACGGTATCGCTCATGATTTTATAAGTATACAACTAGTCGCGGATGTGCGTCACAGCACAATCCGGCACGTTATTTTTCAACCAAAGCGAGCGGGTACCGTGTGTTTTTGACGGTAAGAGTCATTCCGCCGTCAAAAACACACGGTATTCCGAGCCCCGCCTTACGCTACCGTTTCAGAACTTTCAGTAGCCACGGCCGCTTCCTCCGCGGCGAATTGCGCTTCCATTTCTTCTATCATCGCGTACTTCTTGCTTCCCTTGAAACCGGTGCCTGCGGGGATAAGACGGCCGATAATGACGTTTTCCTTGAGTCCGATAAGACGGTCAACAGAACCGGAAACTGCCGCCTCGGCAAGCTTGCGCGGGGTGTTCTGGAATGAGATTGCGGAGAGGAACGATGCGCGGGTGAGAGAGACTTCGGTGATGCCGAGGAGGAGTTGCTTGCCCTTCGCTGGCTCGCCGCCCGCCTCTTTCTGCCGTTTGTTTATGCGTTCATACTCAAAGTCTGCGATGATTTCGCCCGCGGAAACTCCCGTGTCGCCGCTTGAGACAACGGACACGCGACCGAACATCTGCTTGACGATGATTTCCAAGTGCTTGCGCGCCGTGGTCACACCCTGCAATTCGTAGATGCGGGTAATTTCGTTGATGATGTACTGCTGTGCCGCTTCTTTTCCGGCGAGCATGAAAACATCTTCCAAGTCTGCGGAACCGTCCGTTAGAAATTCTCCCTTCGTTACATTCGCGCCTTTCTTGACGAGGATAACGCGCATCGGGCTGATTCTGTATTCGGTTTCTTTCTTCGCGGCCTTGCCAGTCTTGAGTGATGCCGTTTCCGGAATCATGGTGATGACCGTTTCGTCGCCGTCTTTCGCGATATCGGAAACTACGCCGGAAACGCGCGCGAGTGTTGCGGGCAGTTTCGGCATGCGGGATTCAAATATTTCTTCAACGCGGGGCAAGCCCATGGTGATGTCGCCGCCTGCGGTTGCAACGCCTCCGGTGTGGAACGTACGCATCGTAAGCTGGGTGCCCGGTTCTCCGATGGCCTGCGCGGCGACAACGCCGACAGCTTCGCCGACATCTATCATTTCGCCGGTCGTGAGGTCAACACCGTAGCATTTCTGGCAGACGCCGCGCGCCACCGTACATGTCATCGGTGAACGGACCGTAACCTCTTTCGCCTTGCTCTCCTCCACTTCCTTCGCGTCATCGCGGTTGAGGAGGTGATTGCGCTTGAAGAGCACTTTTTCGCCGCCCGCCTGCGCGCCGTGCGCGGGCAGGTCCATAATATCCTCTGCCGTCACGCGGCCATTCAATCTGTCGGAGAATGAACCGCCGATGTTTTCTTTGCCGGGGCGCAGAATCACCACTCCCTCTTTTGTACCGCAATCATTTTCAAGAACGACGACATCGTGCGCGACGTCAAAGAGACGGCGCGTCAGATATCCCGCGCGCGCGGTGTTAAGCGCCGTGTCGGCAAGACCCTTGCGTGCGCCGTGCGTTGAAATGAAGTATTCAATCGGGGTGAGTCCTTCCTTGAGCGAGGACGTAATCGGGAATTCAATGATTTCTCCGCGCGGGTTCGTGATGAGGCCTTTCATGCCGGCCATCTGGTGAAGCTGTACCACGGAACCACGGGCGCCGGAGGTAATCATGTCGGAGACAGGACCGTTCGGGTCCAAGGCGCTGGTAACGTGCTTGCGCAGATCGTTGCCGACTCTCCCCCAAATGCCGACGGTCATCCGGTAGCGCTCGTCTTCAGTCAAAAGTCCATTGTTGAAGTTCTCCTGTTCTTTCGCAACTTGTTCGCGGCCTTCTTTCACCAATGATTCCTTGATTTCCGGAACCACGACGTCAGAAATTGACCACGTAATGCCTGCGTAGGTCGCGTACTTGAAACCGAATGCTTTTATTTTGTCCAGAATCGCGGGAATTCCGTCCAGTTTGTAGTGCGTAACGAGCGATTGCACGAGTGCGCCCATGCGCTTGTTCGTTATTTCCTCATTAATGTACGGAAAGTCGCTAGGGAGGACAGAGTTGAAAAGAAGTCTTCCGATGGATGTCTCAAAAACTTTTCCTCCGAACTGCGCGTACTTCTTGTTCTCGGAAGGAAGTACACGGATTTTCGCACGCAAATCCACCGCGCCGAAGTCAAACGCGGTAATCGCCGCGTTCGTTGAGGGAAACGCTTTGCCCTCACCTTTCGCTCCGACAACGATTTTTGTCATCCAGTAGCACCCGAGGATGATGTCCAAAAGTTTGGATGCAACGACGACATCGCCGCTCCCGGGCTTCAAGACGTTCTTATTCGCCGACATTATCATTTGCGCTTCTTTCTGCGCGGCCTCTGAAAGCGGCACGTGCACGGCCATCGCGTCGCCGTCGAAGTCCGCGTTGTATGCGGGGCAAACGAGCGGGTGCACCTGAATGGCGTTGCCTTCAATAAGGACAGGGCGGAACGCCTGCACGCTTTGGCGGTGCAGAGTCGGCGCGCGGTTGAGGAGCACATATTTGTTCTGTATCGCTTCTTCAAGAATGGGCCAGATTTCCGGCGCCTCATCTTCAATCAAACGGCCGGCGCCGCGGATGTTGTATGCGAGCTCGCGCGATAGCAATCCCTGTATCACGAACGGTCGGAAGAGTTCCAAGACCATGTGCTTCGGCAATCCGCATTCATCAAGCGCCAGATCGGGGCCGACGACGATGACGGAACGGCCCGAGTAGTCCACGCGTTTTCCGAGCAGGTTTTGGCGGAGGTATCCGTGCTTGCCCTTGAGGTAATCTGCAAGAGATTTGAGCGCTCTGCGCCGTCCGCCCAAAATGCCGAGGACGCCCGCACCGCGACGCATGGAGTTGTCCAAAAGCGCGTCAACCGCTTCCTGCAAAATTCTTTTTTCGTTCCTCAAAATGACTTCCGGCGCGTGAATGGAAAGAAGGCGCTTCAAGCGATTGTTTCTGTTGATGACGCGGCGGTAGAGGTCGTTCAAATCAGACGACGCGTGGCGCCCTCCTTCAAGCGCGACCATCGGGCGGAGTGCCGGTGGAACGACCGGAAGACGCGTCATAAACATCCACTCG
>JAUYLR010000109.1 GCA_030698935.1 bacterium | reverse complement strand
CGCCTCCGGCGGAGCGGATGTCTATCTTCCAACCCGTAAGACGTCCGGCAAGACGGACGTTTTGCCCGCCGCGGCCGAGAGCGAGAGATTGCTGGTCTTCGGCAACCTTAACGACTGCACGGGCTTCGTCCTCAAACAATTCAATTTCCAAAACCTGTGCGGGCTTGAGAGACTCCTGCACAAACTCCGCGGGTTTTTCCGACCACTCCACGACGTCAATTTTCTCCCCGCCCAATTCCGACGTAACGACGGCGACGCGGACTCCGCGCTGGCCGACAAGGGCGCCCACGGGGTCAACGTGGTCGTCTTTTGAAAACACGGCGATTTTCGCGCGGCTTCCGGGCTCGCGCACAATTGCCTTTACTTCAACGACGCCGGACGCCATTTCCGGCACTTCTGTTTCAAAGAGTTTCACCAAAAAGCGCGGGTGCGAGCGCGAGAGGCGGATGAATGTGCCGCGCACGCCTTCGTCAACATGAAGGAGGAGCGCGCGCACGCGCTCGCCTTGGCGGTACCGCTCGCCGGGAATTTGTTCTTCGTAGGGAAGGATTGCCGTCGCGCGGCCGAGATCTATGTAGAGGTTGCCGCGTTCAAAGCGCTGGACATGGCCGGTGACAATTTCGCCCTCGCGCTCGCCGTATTCGGCGATGATGCTCGCGCGTTCCGCCTCGCGGACTTTTTGCATGATGACCTGCTTTGCCGCCTGTGCCGCGATTCTGCCGAAGTCTTCGCGTGTTTCCAGAGGGAAGGAAATTTCTTCGTCTATTTGCGCGTCTTTTTTAATGCGGCGCGCGTCTTCCAGCATGATGTGTTGTTCCGGATTGAAGCGCGAGCGGTGATCCGCATCCGCTGGCTCCTGCCTGCCGGCAGGCAGGTCGGAGGACACGTCACCCACTGCCTCCTCTTCGTCTTCCGTTCTGACGAGAGTTTTGTCCACGACGATTTTCGCCTGGCGGAATTCCATGTCGCCCGTTTCCGGATTGAATGTCGCGCGGATGATTTGCCCGCGTTTGCCGTATTCGCGCCGGTATGCGGCGGCAAGCGCCGTGCCGAGAGCCTCAATCACAGAATCGCGCGAAATACCGCGTTCCTGCTGGAGCTCGTCTAATGCGGAATTGAGGGTTTTTAGGTCAAGTAGAGACATATTTTTAAGGTGCTAGGGACTAGGTTCTAGCTTCTAGTTAATTTAATTTAGTAAAGCCTTTTAAAAAAAGCGTCCGGCTGATGCCGGAACTTACAGATGCAATATATACCTCTTTTTCGCGCCGTCAAGGCGTCGTCAGAAAAAGTGCCGTTCCTTGTTACCCCTTAAGCGCCTGCTCAAGGTCTTCAATTAAATCTTCGGCGTCTTCAATGCCGGCCGATATGCGCACGGTTTCTTCGGTGATGCCCGAATTTTTCAAGCCCTCTTTGCCCATGGAGGCGTGGCTCATGAACCGCGGCGCTTCTATCAGCGACTCCACTCCGCCCAACGAGACGGCGAGCGCAAAATATTTCAGCTTCTTGAAGAACGCATTAAGAGGGACTTTTGCGGTGTCCAATTCAAACGTTACAATTCCGCCGAAACCGGTCATCTGTTTTTTTATGAGGTCTTGCTGGGGGTGGCTATTGAGACCGGGGTAAAATACTTTCTTCACATTCGCATGTCCTTCCAAAAACTGTGCGATTTTGAACGCATTGTTCTGATGCGCTTCCATGCGCAGTGCCAACGTTTTCACTCCGCGCAAAACGAGCCACGCATCAAACGGGGAGCCGGAAACACCGGTCGCATTCACGAGGAAATTCCCGCGCTCCTGCAGTTCTTTTGTTGAGTAGATGATGGCGCCTCCCACAATATCGCTGTGCCCGTTCAGATATTTCGTGGTTGAGTGCACGACGATGTCAACGCCGAGCTCCAGAGGCCGCTGAAAATACGGCGACAAAAACGTATTGTCCGCCACGGTAAGAAGTTTCTTGTTTTTCGCGATTGCTACGACGCCCGCTATGTCGGTAATGTGAAGAAACGGATTTGAAGGCGTCTCTACCCAAATCATTTTAGTTTCCGGCGTGACCGCGCTTTTGACCGCGTCAAGATTTCTCATGTCTACAAAGGAAAACTTGAAACCCATCGGCTTCAGAACCTCATTGAACAGGCGATAGGTTCCACCGTAGACATCGGTATTCGCAATGACGTGGTCGCCGGGCTTTAGGAAAAGCAAAGCCGTGTGAATGGCCGCCATTCCTGTCGCTGTGACGGAGCAGCCTACGCCGCCTTCCAAGGCGGCGATATTTTCCTCCAGTGCCGCACGCGTGGGGTTGCCGCTGCGCGTGTAGTCGTAGCCCTTGTTCTTTCCGATTTCGTCAAAAGAGAAAATTGAGGTGGCGTAAATCGGCGTCGTAACCGCATTAAAGGTCGCATCCTTTTTCGTACCCGCGTGCACTGCTTTTGTCCTGAACTTCATTGGACCACTGTACCAGATTTAGGACTTTTGGGTACTGGTATTACGCTGTATAATCCAAATTCCACTCCACCCATATGACACTCATAATAGACAAAAAACTTCCGGCTTACACCTACCTGGAGCGCGAGCAGGTCTTGGAGATGCCGACGGAACAAGCGGAAAAACAGGATATCCGTCCGCAAGAAATCGGCATACTCAACTTGATGCCAAGCGCGGTCGTTGAAAGGACCGAGGTTCAGATATTGCGCCTGCTCGCCAACACCCCTCTCCAAATCCGGCCGACCTTTATATACTTTGACACGCACAAATCCCGCTCAAAACAGGACCACTTTGATGCGTTCTATAAGACCATTCAGCAGGTGAAAGAGGCGGGATTGGACGGGCTTATCATCACGGGCGCAAACTTGGAGGACCGCGCGTTTGAGGACGTACACTACTGGAAAGAATTGACCGCACTCATGGATTGGGCGCATGAAAATGTCACCTCTACTATATACAGCTGTTGGGCGGCGCAGGCGAAGCTCTACCATCATTACAAAATTCCTCCGCACACCTACAAAGAAAAAGTATTCGGTATTTTCCCGCATCAGGTGAGACATGAAACCGGCTCGCCGTTCCTCGCGGGTATGGACGACGAGGTCCTCATACCGCACTCGCGCTGGCGCGGGGCTGAAGACAGTGATTTTGCGGGGCGCGAGGAATTTGAAATTCTTATCGGGAGCAAAGATGCCGGGCCGACGGGATTGGTGTCGGCACCTGTAGACGGCCCTCATATGGTTGCGGGGCGCAAAGGCCGCGAGATATATGCGCAAGGACATCCGGAATACTACCGCAACGACATTGCAGAGGAATATTTCCGCGACAAGGAAGCGGGGCTCACGATTAATACTCCGAGAAATTATTTTCCCAAGGGCGACGAGACAAAAACTCCGATGAGGAACTGGAGTGCGAACGGACAAGTATTTTATTCCAACTGGATAAACTGGGTATACCGGACTACGAACGTGGACGTCAAAAAGCCACTAATGGATTAAACGTTCAAAGGCCTAGTAGTTTTTGACGGAGGAATCACTCAAACCGTCAAAAACTACTAGGCCTCCTCTCTGGGGCTGGGGTAACAATTTTGCGTTTTTTAGCTTTGTTTACGTCATCATTTCAGCTAGCTCGCTTTGATTCCACTCTCACAAAATACCAATGTGATTTATAGTTTGTTCAAAGCGCGTTTCATTCTTTCAATTATTACTTCCGCCGGTTCCAATCCGCACGAGACGCGGATGAGATTGCGGCTCACTCCGCATGTTTCTGCCCAATCCAATTCGTCGTAGTGCGCGAGCAATGTGTAGGGGCACACGAGCGTGTAATCCGTGCCGAGACTCGGGCCCTTGCAGAATTCCAAAGAGTCGTAAAACTCCGGGGTTTTGGAGGCGTCTTTCAGAAGAAAAGACAAAAGGGAACAGTTGCCGCCCCCGGGTTTTCGGAAAGAGTCGTAGATTCCGTTCGTGTCATTCGATGAATGGTAGACGCGGGCAACTTTAGGATGGTTGGATAAGAATGCGTTGAGTGCGTCGCCATTCTTGCTTTGAGTGTGCACCCGCTCCGCAAAATTTCTGGAATGCTCCTCCAGAATAATAGCGTCCAGAGGCCACAGTTCGTTGTCGTTATGTTCATCAAGAAATTTCTTGAACGCGGAATAAAATTGAGAATCCTTTTTGAGAATTACGCTTCCGGCCAAAACATCGCCCGTGCCTGAAAAAGCTTTGGTCAGACTTGTTACGACGACATCCGCAACCCGAAACGCGTCAATATTTACGGATGTTGCCGCAGTGTCATCGATAATTATTGGTATTTGTTTTTTCTCTTCCGATGCTATCGCCGCGATCTTCCGCAAATCCACACTTTTCAGAAGCGGATTGCTCGGTAATTCCAGAAATATCCCCGCGAGAGATTCGGCTTTGACGAGTGTACGGAAGTTCTCGTAATCATCGTCATTTACAAACGGCAAAAAGTGCACGCCTGCTCCGAAGTACTCCTGTATTTTGAGTGTGTCAACATAGGGAAAATCAACCTGCGCGGTTTTTAGCCCGGGAAAAAGTGCCGAGAGCATCCGGTGAACGGCAAAAATCGCCGCTACTCCCGAAGGGAATAAAAAAACATCGTCCGCGTCTTGCCCCGTGCTTTCTGCGAGACGTTTTTTAATTGTCTGAACCGCTTTTTTACCCTTCTCTACAGCATCTTGCGCCAGCGGTTTTCCCGAAAGCGCACTTTCCGCCTGCCGAAAGCTTGGAATTTCTCCGCAAAAGCGCCAGTAAAGGCGTGCGGTAGCATAATCATCTTTAGAAAAGAACGTAACGCCGAGTTTTTCCGCACCGTATTCCACAACTCGCGTTTTACCCTTGCCATATTTCTGCACAAATTGCGCGCATCGCTCCGCGTGAATGCGGCGCGGGAAAACCAATGCCCGCTCGCCTTTATCGGCCAGTTCTTTTTCTACGGCCTCAATCAGTTTCGATACGATGGGGTTGATAAAAAATCGGGGATACCCGCTTTTGAGTTTGTTGATTACCGCGGGGTCTTTTTCTTCGTACCCGACTATAGATTTCCATGTCGGCAGGCATACCGACACGCCGTACGGCGTGGGCGGAATCGGAGTCCCAAGGTCTTCCGGTCGGTAGAGCGGATTTGTGAGCAAGTTGCGCATACCCAAACAGTATAGACGAAATAAACAGAATTTCCTCTGGTATAACTCAAGAAGATGTTATGAGCAACGCGAATTACAAATTCTTGACCCCGTTAAATCCCGCCGAGGGCGGGGCGGCGTAGCCGCATTTAACAGGGTGTAAGAAATCCTAAACTCGCTACGCTCGCTAATAATTTCTAACATGTACATCTCCGACACACATTTGAAATCGTTTCTCGCGGATGCGGGGCTTGTTTCGCAGAAAGAGGTGTGAAAGAGATGTGCTTGACAATATCCCTCCGGTAGCTACAATGGCTATTATGGCTACTAGAACAATACATACAATGACGGTACCCGCTAAAGAAGCGAAGAATCGCTTCGGAGAATTGCTGGAAGCGGTTCAGAGGCACCCTGTAATTATCACGAAGAACAATCGCCCCGTAGCGGAGATTCGGCGTTTTTCGGAGAAAACTCGTTTTGAGGAAGTGGAGGACGAGATCTGGGCGGAGAAACTCCGTAAGGTGTTGAAAAATCCGCAGTATCTTAGTCTGGCTAAAAGCGAAGAGTTTTTAAATAAACTCCGCCAAAAACATGCTCTTGCTCCATCTCGAAAGTAGGGCGAAACGGTTCTTGAATAAGTTGTTACCAAAACACTTTGACCAAGTGGATCGAAAAATTGTGGCGCTTCGCGAAAATCCATTTCCCCAAGACACCAAACGACTGAAAGGGATGGATTGGTATCGCGTTGATGTCGGGGAATATCGCATCATCTACAATGTGAGCGGAAACGTACTTGATGTCCCCATCATCGGCAAGCGCAACGACGACGAGGTATACAGGCGGTTAAAACGCATGGGCGGGTAATTTCCGATGTTATAATTCAATGGCGCATGACGTGGAAACAGGCAAGAGGCAGAAGGCAATAGGCAACAGGAAATTCCAAACCTGTTTCTCTTCTTTCAACTTTTGCCCAGTGCCTTTTGCCTACCCCCTATGTATATAAGCGACACACATCTGAAATCATTTCTCGCGGACGCGGGTCTTGTACCACAGAAGGATTTTGACGTTGCGGAAAAAGAGGCAAAAGAATCGGGGAAATCTATCGGCGAGGTTCTTGTCGCCAAAAGCGCCATCGGTGAAGATGAACTCCGTAGGACGTATGCGTACATTCTCGGCATTCCCTTCATTTCTCTTTCCGGAACGAAAATCCCGTTTGAGATTCTTTCGCTCATTCCGGAGCCGGTCGCGCGGCGCAACAATATAATCGCATACAACCGCCGCGGGAATGAACTTGAGGTTGCGATGCTGGATACCGACGATTTGGCAGCGATTGATTTCATAAAAAAGAAAACGCATCTCAAGATTTTGTCGCGCCTCACCGACGTGGCATCGGTGAAATTCGCGCTCAAAGAATACCAGCAGTCGCTCAAGGATAATTTGGGCGATGTGATTGAACGTGAAACAGCGGCGCTTCTCAAATCCGCGCCGAAGGAGGAGGGCGGGGAGGAGGAAAATCTGCGGCAGGTCGCCGAGGGGGTGCCCGCCGTCCGCATTGTTGACACGCTCATTCGGCACGCCAACGCGCAGGGGGCAAGCGACATTCACATAGAACCCATGGAAGGAACGCTGCTTATACGGTATCGCATAGACGGCATCTTGCACGACGCGATGGAGCTTCCGAAGCATGCGGCGAACGCGATTACCGCGCGCGTGAAAGTGCTCGCCAACATGCGCCTTGACGAGCACCGGCTCCCGCAAGACGGCCGTTTCGGAGCGGAATCCGGAGGCGAGAAAATATCGTTCCGCGTTTCCGTATTGCCGACGTATTTCGGAGAGAAAATCGTGATGCGCCTTTTGCGCGACAATATTTCGGGCTTCACGCTTGAGTCCGTCGGTTTTCACGGGATTGCTCTGGAGCGCATGCACGAAGCGATGCGCGCCACGACGGGAATGATACTGGCGACAGGTCCCACGGGTGCCGGAAAATCCACGACCCTGTATACGCTTCTGGACCTCGTTAATTCCCCCGACGTGAATATCTCAACAATAGAGGACCCGATTGAATACCAGATGGCGCGCATCAACCAGACGCAGGTCCGTCCGGAAATCGGTTTCACGTTTGCGAACGGATTGCGCTCTCTCGTGCGCCAGGACCCCGACATCATCATGGTCGGCGAAATACGCGACAAGGAAACCGCATCGCTC
>JAUYLR010000105.1 GCA_030698935.1 bacterium | reverse complement strand
ATGTTCCATGCTTTCCACACGGGTGAAAAGTCCACGCCGGCGGGTTGTTCTAGGGCGGCACCTACGGAAGACGCGCCGCGCCCACCCATCCAATACCCGATTACCAAGCCGAGCACGAGAGCGCCGATGACGGCATTCCGCATGCTTGGGGACTTACTTTGGTTTTCCCACATTGGAGGGATTATCGCACATTACAATTCAACTCCAAAGTTGAATGTGCATATACCCACTCCGTCTCCGTGCATATACGTTATAATGAGGCAATGCGCACAAGCTATGAGCACAACGGAGTGCTGTGGATAGACCTTGAATCCCCGACACAGGAAGAAATAAAAGCGATTGTAGACCAGTTCGGCATTGTCCCTATGGTTGCGGAAGAGTTGCTCATTCCTTCAATAAAGCCGCGAGCGGAATTTTATGATGCGTATATGTATGTCGTTCTCCACTTCCCCACTCTGCGGCGTTCGCATAAATCAATAGAACAGGAGATTGATTTCATTGTCGGGCGCACCTTCATCATTACCACCCATTATGACATCGTTGACCCACTGCATAAATTCTCAAAGGTCTTTGAAGTGAACTCAATATTGGACAAAAGCAACATGGGGAACCATGCGGGATTTTTCTTCTTTTATATGTTGAAGAAGCTCTATAAGGGGGTTGAGTACGAGGTGGAGCGCGTCCGGCATCACTTGGGTACCATTGAGGGAGACATTTTTTCCGGCCACGAGGTGGGCATGGTTGAGGCTATATCAAATACCTCGCGTGACCTTTTGAATCTGCGGCAAACGATAGAGCCGCACCGGGAGATTTTGCACACCATTGAATCGGACGGCGCAAAAGTGTTCGGCGACACGTTTGCGCCATATTTGCGCGCGCTCTCTAATGAGTACTACAGAGTCCACAATCACGTCATGCGCAATACAGAATCGCTCCACGAACTGCGGGAGACGAACAATTCACTTCTCTCAACCAAGGAAAACGAGACTATGCGGGTTCTCACCATCATGGCGCTCCTTACCTTCCCTCTTGCGCTCGTGGTGTCCATTTTGGAGATTAAGAGTCCGTACAATCCCCTGTACGGGACACCGTATGATTTTTGGGTTATTGTAGGCACCGTTATCGTGCTGGGGACATGCATGGTCGCCTATTTCAAGCATAAAGGCTGGTTCTAGTGTACGGGTATGCGCATTCCTTTTTTTCACACATTGCGGGATAGTTTTGTGCGCAAGACTCCCCTGTTTCTCTACAACACATTGGGGGCGGAGAAGCAGGAATTTACATTGCCGGCACAGGCGAAAACGGTGCGCATGTACAATTGCGGACCGACCGTGTACGACACCCAGCATATCGGGAATCTTTCCATGTTCGTCTTTACCGATACCCTTCGCAAGGTTCTTGAGTACAACAATTTTACGGTAAAGCAGGTTATCAACATCACCGATGTCGGACACCTCACGTCCGATTCCGACGAGGGCGAGGATAAAATGACAAAAGGGCTGGAGCGCGAGGGGCACGAACTCACGCTTCAAAACATGTTGGAGCTCGGCGAGCGGTATACGAACACCTTTTTGGAAAATCTGCGGGAGCTGAACATCAACACTGAACACATCATCTTTCCGCGGGCGAGCGGGTATATTCCCGCCCAAATCGCCATGGTGAAAACGCTCGTGGAAAAGGGGTTTGCGTACCCCGCTCACGATGGCGTGTATTTTGACACCGACCGGTATCCCGCATACGGTGCCTTGGGCGGGATACATGCGGAGGCACAGAGTGAGGGCGCGCGGGTTGCCGCAAATAAATATAAGCACAGTCAGGCGGATTTTGCTTTGTGGAAATTCTCCTCCGGAGGAGGATCCGCCTCGGGCGGAAATATACAGGGTTGGGACAGCCCGTGGGGAAAGGGTTTTCCCGGGTGGCACATAGAGTGTTCGGCAATGGCGCGCGCGATTTTGGGAGAACAAATAGACATTCACACCGGCGGCATTGAACACATACCGATACATCACAATAACGAAATCGCGCAGTCGGAGTGTGCAACGGGGAGACGTCCGTTTTCCCGTTTTTGGCTCCACCGCGCCCATATACAAATAGACAACAAAAAGATTTCAAAGTCGCTTGGGAATGTCGTCTATCTTTCCGATATTATGGAGCGCGGATACCAGCCGCTGTCTTTCCGGTACCTGCTTCTGGGAGCACATTACCGGACACCGCTGAATTTCTCATGGGAAGCGCTTGGTGCGGCGGAAAAAGCATTTCTGCGCTTGCGCCTCATGGCGGATAATTATCCCACCGGAGGCGATGCGCCGGAGAGGTACCAGAAGCGCATACATAAGCGGTTCAATGACGATTTGGATACTGCCGGCGCTCTGGGAGTTTTATGGGAAATGGTCAAAGACATTTCGCTTACGCACCAAGAAATTCGCGCGGGCATTATTGATGCGGATAGAGTACTGGGGTTGAACCTCGCGGGTATTGATGAAAAAGCAACCGCCGCCTGCGTGAAGCAATTCGGCAAAAACGTTGCGCTCAAAGATTTGCCTGAAAACGTACAGGTCATAATAGAAGAGAGAAATATCGCGCGGTCTAAGAAGGAGTGGGGTCAGGCCGACCTTCTGCGGAAGAATCTTGAGGGTATGGGTTACATTTTGGAGGACACCGCGCAGGAAACTTCCGTCTTTCAAAAATAGAAAGATTACTTCTTGTCTGTTGCGACGAAATTGACGAGCCGGCCGGGAACGATAATTGTGCGTGAGATTTCCTGGCCCGCGAGGCGCGCGGCCATGGCCGCGCGTGCGGCTTTCTCCACGGCGCTCTTGTCTGAATCGGAAGGCATTTGAACTTCCCCGCGCGTCTTACCGTTTATTTGGATTACGATAGTAACGTTCTCATCTTTGAGTAGCGCCGGATCAAAGGACGGCCATTCTTCCTTGTGTACCGATGTCTTATGGCCGGCCGCGTACCACAACTCTTCCGCGATGTGCGGCGCGAACGGAGACAATATCCTCAACAACACGCCCCACTGTTTCGCGCTTATGCTTCTCTGCTTCTCAACGGCATTCAGAAGCACCATGAGCGCGCTTATTGCCGTATTGAATTTCAGGGCGGCGATATCTTCCCCGACTTTCTTTACGGTCTTGTGCAATACACGTTCCATCTCCGCATTTTCTGTAGACTGCAGACTGCCTGCCCCGTTGGCGGAGCCGTTTTCGGGGTCAACGGTAAACTGCCCCGCCTTCCAGACCCGTTCAAGGAATCTCCGGACACCGACGACGCCGTCGGGATTCCACGGATAACTGGAGACCTCGCTATACGGACCGATAAAGGCGAGGTACATGCGCACCGTGTCCGCGCCGAGGCGCGCCACGACTTCGTCGGGGTCAACGACGTTCCCGCGGGATTTACTCATCTTTTGACCGTCGGAACCAAGAATCGTACTGCGGTTCATCCGCCTCTTGTACGGCTCCGACTCCCCCACTAGCCCCAGGTCAAAGAGTGCTTTGTGCCAAAAACGCGAATATAAGACGTGCATCGTCGTATGCTCCGCTCCTCCCGAGTACAGGTCTACCGGCATCCAGTTCTTTTGTTTATCTTTTGACGCGAATTCTTTTTTGTTCTTGTGGTCCGTGTAGCGCAGGAAATACCACGAAGAATCAACGAATGTGTCCAGCGTATCCGTCTCACGCTCTGCCTTGCCTTTGCATTGAGGACATTTAACATTTACAAACGATTCAACTTTCGCGAGCGGAGACTTGCCGCTCCCTTCGGGCAAGTAATCTTTCACCTCCGGCAACTTCACCGGCAAATCTTTGTCGGGCACCGCGACAGCTCCGCACTTCTCACAGTGAATTACCGGTATCGGCACGCCCCAATATCTCTGCCGCGAAACAATCCAATCACGCAGTTTGTAGGTTGTCTTCTTTATGCCCAACTCTTCAGTGACGGCCTGTCTTCCCTTCTCCGATGTCATGCCGCTAAACTGCCCCGAATCAATCATCAACCCTTCTCCAGTGTATGGAAGTTCGCCGCCCTTACTTTCCGCATCGTTCCGTGTTCGGGCCGATAGGGTTTGTATCGGCACCTGTAGACGGTCCGCATTGTTCCGCGCCGATATAACTTCCCGAATGGGAAGCTTATATCGGGTGGCAAATTCAAAATCGCGTTCGTCATGTGCGGGCACGGCCATTATGGCACCCGTGCCGTAGTGCCCTAGCACATAATCTGCAATGTAGACTGGGATTTTTTCCCCCGTCGCGGGATTGATTGCTTCAACGCCCTGTAATCTGACGCCCGTCTTCTCCTTATTCGTCTGCCGGTCCATGTCGGTCTTTTTATTTGCCGCACTTATATACTTCTCAACTTCTGCCTTATTTGATACTTGATACTTGATACTTGATATCTTCTCGTGCTCGGGCGCGAGTACAAGATATGTTGCACCAAAGAGCGTGTCGGGGCGGGTCGTGAACACCGTCACGTGGGGCGTAAGGTGGGCAAGTACGAGAGGCTCTTCCTTGCCCAAAAAGTGCTCTTTCTTTGCCTGCGCCTCCGTGAATTGGGCATCAAGAACATCGGTCAGGTGCGCGAGATATGCGCCGCGCTTGCTTTTTTCCAATGTGTCTGAAATCACGATTCGGAAATTCGTCAGTTCTTTCAGCCTTTCATATTTGATGTCCCATGAAAAATCTTTCCAGTACGGTCTCGGCTCCGCATTCGGAAATGCCGAGTCTATAGCGGGGGCAACGAGGACGAGTCCCATGGCGGGGCGGTTGATTTTCTGCAAAAGCTTCATCGCAACGACGCCCCCGAGGCT
>JAUYLR010000104.1 GCA_030698935.1 bacterium | reverse complement strand
AAGCATGAGCAAAAAGAAAGTGTGAGCACTTTCTTTTTGTCAAAGCCTTCTAACGGGGTTGACTCATGAGCTCAAAGCTGATATTGTCACTCGCGCAGATATGGCGGAACAAGAGTCTGTAGAAGGAGTCGTTGAGGAGGCTCTTCCTAATACGCTGTTTCGCGTGAGGATGGGTTCAGGCGAACTCGTACTCGCGTATCTCGCAGGCAAGATGCGGCTGCACAGAATTAAAGTTCTTGTGGGAGATAAAGTCTCCGTGCATCTGGACCCGTACGGGGGCCGCGCGCGGATAACGAGGAGGATATAGTCGTTCAATACGTTCTAAGCGTTCTAAACGGCACAATTCTTGGAATTTTTTTGGCGACTAGAACGATTACAACAATTACAACATTTTCAACAAATTCATGAAAGTTAAGGCATCAGTCAAGAAAATTTGCATGCACTGCAAACACGTAAAGCGCCACGGGCGTCTTTTGGTTATCTGCTCTAACCCGCGCCATAAACAAAGACAGGGGTAGGAACAAAGCACGAAATCCGAAACTCGAAATCCGAAAAAATAGAAAATATGAAAAATCAAAAACTAATTCAAGCACTTCAAAAGACGGCTATGCATTTCACATTTAAGATTTATAATTTCCCACACTTTTCGAATTTCGTGCTTCGTGCTTCGAATTTTTAAATCATTATGCTTCGCATCTCAGGAGTCACCGTACCGGAAAATAAGCGCCTGCCCATAGCGCTTACCGCCATTTACGGCGTCGGCCGTCCGCGCGCACTCCATGTGCTTGCGCAGCTCGGCATTGATGCGGGGAAGCGTCCCTCGGAACTTACCGCGGGGGAAGAAACAGCGTTGCGCGAAACGATAGAGAAGTTTGCCGTGGAAGGCGAGCTTAAGCGCCAAATCAGTGCTAACATCCGCCGGCTCAAGGATATCAAATCGTACCGCGGCGGCAGGCACGCAAAACATCTCCCGGCGAGAGGCCAGAGAACGAAAACAAACTCCCGCACGACCAGAGGCAATGTCCGTAAAACGATGACATCCGGCAGACGCAAATTGGAAAAAACATAAGCACGAAATCCAAAGTTCGAAATCCGAAAAAATACAAAATATGCAAAATCAAAAACTAAACATAGGGAAAAAAGAGGCTGTACGTTTTGAATTTAGAATTTATAATTTTGCCCGCTTTTCGAATTTCGTGCTTCGTGCTTCGAATTTTTAAATCATTATGGGCAAGAAACGTATCATCAGAAAATCAGGCGGCAGCGTGGACGCGGGGCTTAAATCCCGTTCGCTCGCCCGCGTTGCAAAAAAGAATCTTACATCGGGCATTCTCAATATTCATGCTACCTATAACAACACGAAGGTCCTCCTTGCAGATAAGGACGGTAACGCCGTGGCGTGGTCTTCTTCCGGAGCGCTCGGCTTTTCAGGAGCCAAGAAAGGAACTCCGTTTGCGGCAGCCAAGGTGGGAGAAATCGTCGGAGATAAGGCAAATATTATCGGTATAAAAGAAGTGGACGTGGTCATCCGCGGAGTCGGAGCCGGCCGCGAATCCGCTCTGCGCGCTTTTGCGGGAAAGGGAATTGATGTGTTGCGCATATCGGATGACACCCCGATTCCGCACAACGGCCCCCGTCCGCCAAAGCCGAGACGGATATAGGAACAATGTCAAATGATAAATTTCAAATGTCTAATCAATGTTTCAATTGTTTAATTTTAAAGCATTAACCAGTTTATTTTAAAATTAGAAATTATAAATTTGTAATTAGCGTATGCTTCAAATTAAATCAAAATATAAAATCGCAAAGCGCCTGGGCGCGGGTATTTTTGAGCAGACGCAAACGCAGAAATTCGCGCTTTCGGAGGCTCGCACGAAAAATTCAAAGACTTCGCGCAAGCGCGGTCCTTCCGATTACGGACGCCAACTCTTGGAAAAACAACGTGTCCGGTTCACTTACGGGCTCTCCGAGCGTCAGCTATCAAATTACGCGAAGAGCGCCTTCGCGGAAGCGGATCCCGCCGCGGCACTGCACAAAGCGCTTGAGATGCGGGCCGACAATGCGACATACCGCGCGGGCATCGCCGGAACGCGCCGGGCCGCGCGGCAGATGGTTTCCCACGGACACATAACCATTAACGGCAAGCGGATTACTATTCCTTCATTCCAACTGCACAAGGGCGACATTCTCGCGGTGCGCGAAGGAAGCCGCGCGAGTACGCTTTTTGCCAAACTGACCGACCCCGAACAGGCTGACCGCGGCGTCAAATCCGCATGGATAGTCCTTGACCCCGCGCTCATGAAGGCGGAAGTCGTGGGAGAACCAAGCCACAAAGGCGTGGAGAGCGGGATTGATTATTCAACGGTATTTGAGTTTTACAGCAGATAGTGTTATAATTGTACCCGTTTTTTATCACTTTGGCTTTTCTATTATTCAAGAGATTATTTTAGTAGTTTATTTAGCATTTAATAACCCCATTTTTCGTATTTAATTATGTCTGACTATCACATCGCACTTCCTTCCAAGCCCCGTGTTGTTTCAGAGTCAGAACGCAGCGGAACCTACGAAATTGACGGTCTGTACCCCGGTTACGGCTACACGCTGGGAAATTCCCTTCGCCGTATCATTCTCTCATCCCTGCCGGGCGCCGCGATAACGCACGTCAAGATTCCGGGAGTCGCTCACGAGTTTTCTACTATTGAGGGCGTTAAGGAAGACGTGGTAACGATACTGCTTAACATCCGGAAAATCCGGCTTAAGCTCGTGACCGATGAGCCTCAAACTATCACCCTGCATGTGAAAGGCCCGAAGGCCGTCACTGCGGAAGATTTAAAACTCCCGGGCCAAGTGGAGGTTCTTAATCCCGAAAGCCATATCGCCGATGTCAGCGGTAAAGTTACATTGGATATAGAAATTCGCGCGGAACGGGGGCTCGGATACATCCCGAAAGAAGTGCATCAGAAAGAGCGCGTGGATGTCGGGACCATCGCGTTGGACGCGATTTTCTCGCCGATACGCCGCGTGAATTACGAGGTTGAAAACATGCGCGTAGGGGACAGGACCGATTTCAACCGTCTCCGTATTCTCATTGAGACGGACGGTACCATAGAACCGCGCGAAGCACTTGAGCGCTCAATTGAAACTATGATTCACCAGTTGAAGGCCGTTGTGGGCTTCAAGGAGGAAGATGTTGCGGAACGTGAGCTCGCTTCTGCCGGCTCATCGCGCGATGCAAGGCGCGACGACAAGGCCGCGGCGCCGGACGCGGAGGTGCTCAAAACCCGTATCACAGAACTCAACATGCCGCAGAGGGTCACCGATGCTTTGGACAATGCCTCTATCAGAACGGTGGGGGGATTGGTGCGCAAGCGCGAAGACGACCTTCTCTCAATTGAGGGATTGGGGCAGAAGGGTTTGCAGGACATTAAGCGCGCCCTTTCTAATCTGGGATTAACGTTGCGCTCGCAATAAATGATATGAATCCCGTTAGAAGTCTCGGAAGTTCGGACTGTGGTATATTCCGCGGATGTTTTACATGCGTCAGGCGCTTACAAGCATTAACTTTTGAGTCGGAAGCGCGAGCTTCCTACTTCTAACGGGATGAAGCACCACAAGAAAATGCGGACACTCGGCCGTAAAAAAGGCCAGCGGACAGCTCTCTTGCGGAGTTTGGCACGTTCGCTTTTTATTTCCGAGGGGATAACGACAACTGTCGCGCGGGCAAAAGAACTGCGTCCTTTCGTTGAGAAAATCATCTCCGCAAGCAAAGCAAACACAACCGCCTCCCGCCGCGTCATTTCCGCACGAATGGGAGGTGCTTCAGACGTGGTTCTTAAATTGCATTCCACGCTCGCGCCGCGGTTCAAGGGGCGTTCCGGCGGATACACGCGAATCGTGCGGCTGGGCCGCGTCGGGAAACGGGCAATTGAATCCGCACGCATTGAACTCGTGGGCGTTGATGAGAAATAAATATGATGCAAACCACTGAATACACAATTGATGCATCTGGAAAAACCTTGGGCCGTGTGGCTTCTCTTGCCGCCAAGACCCTAATGGGAAAGACCGAGGCACGATACACGCCTAACATTGCTTCGCCGGTAAAAGTTACCGTTGTAAATGCCGGTAAATTGATTACCACAGACCGCAAGAAGCTCGGAAAGAAATACACTTCATACTCCGGCTATCCGGGAGGATTGAAGACGGAAGCGCTCGGCAAATTGCAGGTACGCAAAGGGCACGCCGAACCGCTTCGCCGCGCGATAGAAAGGATGCTTCCGCGTAATACCCTGCGCGTCGGCAGAATGAAAAACCTTAAGATAACTGCTTAAGCACGAAATCCGAATCTCGAAATCCGAAAAAATACTAAATATGAAAAATCTGAAAATAATTCCAAGAATGCAAAAAACGACGACGCGTTTTGAATTTAGAATTTATAATTTCTCACACTTTTCGAATTTCGTGCTTCGTGCTTCGAATTTTTAAATCATTATGGCAACGAAAGAACGATATACAGAAGCAGTGGGCCGGAGAAAGACAGCGAGCGCGCGAGCGCGCCTCACTCCCGCGAAGAGTTCTTCTATGACCGTAAACGGCAAAACCGCCGCGGAATATTTCCCGCTGGAGGCGCTTGTTAAGACCGCTTTTGAATCTTTGACTACGACCGGCTCCACCTACGCGGTCTCGGTACATGTCTCCGGCGGCGGCCACAAAGGGCAAGCAGTCGCGGTGCGCCACGCGATTTCCCGCGCCCTCAACGAAATCACTCCTGAATTCCGCAAGGACTTGAAGCAGCGGGGATTCTTAAAG
>JAUYLR010000096.1 GCA_030698935.1 bacterium | reverse complement strand
ACCGGGTAGTAGAAATTCGACTTATTGGCGGGCGTTGTGTGAAATCCCGAAGTATCGGGACTAGCCGAGGAGGCCAACATGGCTCAAATATCCCGCGGCCCCTACCCCGGGAAAGCTAAATTCCCGAGCGTGTCAGCGGGTAGATAGCATGCGCTGTCGAATTTTCACTACCCGGTCAAATGAAAAAGCCCCCGTCCGAAGACGAGGGGAATCAATCAATGCTATGAATATAACTCTTTTAGTTTGCCGCGCAGGATTTTCATTCCATCCGGAGAGCGAGGAATCTCCGGAACAAAAGTAATAATCCGGGGGTACTTATAATCAAGTCGAGACCTGGTGAAGTCGCCGATGTGGGATTCAAGTTCTTTTGTTGGCGCTTCACCCGAGACGAGCACTACAAGGGCTCGTGGGACTTCTCCTCGCCGTTCGTCCTTTGCGCGGATGACCGCGCAATCGGCGACGGAGGGATGCGCCCGTAACACCGCCTCAATCTCTTCAGGAAACGCCTTCCGTCCATCTTGAAAATTGATCATCTCTTTTTTCAGTCCCGTGACATGGAGAAATCCTCGGGTATCCACGAATCCCAAATCACCCGTGTGGAGCCATTCGTCGCGCAAAGCAATCGCCGTCGGCTCGGGTTTATTAAGATATCCCTTCATAACCTCGGGACCATACACGCATATTTCTCCGATCTCGCCAAGCGGCACTTCGGCCCCATCTTCGTTGCGAATCTCAATATCGGTTCCCGGAACGGGCATTCCGACGCCCATGTCGGTTCCGCGGGCGTGAAGGGCGGTGGCAATCTCTGAAGAGTTTATGGCAACTCCTGAGCATGCCTCGGACATGCCGTATCCCTCAAGAATTTCAACGCCGGTTTTTTGTTCAAACTGATTTCTTAAATCGGCGGAAAGGGGGGCGGCCCCGCTGATGCAGTAACGCACGCTTGCGAGCGTGTCGCGGGTGAGCGCCGGATCAGCCAAGAGTTGTTCAAAGAGGAATGGAGAGCTGGGAAGAATGGTTGCCCGGTATTTTCGCACCGCTCGGAGAATCGGAGTATATCGCTTGAGAAGACCCTTTTCTTCAAACGGACGGGGAATAAGAACGATCATTACGCCGTGAGCAAGCGCCATGCCAAGACAAACCGTAATACCGAATGAGTGGTGGTACGGAAGAAAGCTCGCAATCACTTCGCCATCGGTCTTGAAGTTGGGAAAAAGACGCGGGAGCTTCATTGCGTGCGCGCCGGTATTTGCGTGCGTAAGCATCGCCGCCTTCGGAAGTCCTCCGCTCGTGCCTCCAGTATAGAGGAGCAGAGCGAGACCATCCGGTTGTGCGGCTGATACGACCGATTCCCCGGAAGAAATACCGGAAAGAGCGCGCCATTCGTGCACGGTTGCTCCGTCAACGACTTGGATATCGGAAACATTTCGCCATGCGCTGCGCTTTTTGAGACTTTGCGAAAGGATCATCCGTTTCAGAAAAGGAAAACAATCACTCACGTGCGTAGCAACAACATGCTCAAGGCAGGGAAGGCCTCGCGCGACCGCAAGGTCGGATTCAAGAAATATATCAAGGGTAATGAGAACCTTTACCTCCGCATCCGCCCACTTATCCGCGCATTCTTGTTTTGGCGCCCTGGGAAATGTTGGGGTCAGCGTGCCGCCAAGCCGCAACACGGCGAGATAGGCAATTAGAAACTGCGGGGTGTTCGGGAGGTGAAACGCGACTCGATCGCCGGGGCGGACGATGTTCCGACCCGCGAGACCGGCCGCAAAACGGCGAGATTCGGCTGCAAGTTTACGGTAGGTCATTTTCATGGATATCGGTCCGATATCCATGACAAGCGCAACGCCGTTCGGGTTTCGCGCGACGGTCGCGTCAAACAGATCAAGTATTGTTTGGCCGTCATAGGTGAACTGTGGATTGATTCCCGCGCGCTTGTACGCTTCCATCCATGGTCTATGCGCTGGAGCAGTATATATCGGCAAGAGTACCTCTTTCGCAAAAGTATTGTGAAAAAGCTACCTCAATAATATGCGAAGACTCTTGCCGCTGTCAAAAGCCGTATGAGTAATTTGCCCTGCTACTTTAGAAATTTTGCGCTGATTCCCGTAAGCGCGGAGACTGCCGTCCGGATATCAGACATTCGCGTTTCACGGCCCATTGAGAGGCGGAGCGGGGCGGAGTCCTCGTTAATTCCCATCGCAGAGAGTACGCGTGACGGCTCAAGTTTTCCCGTGGTGCAGGCGGATCCCAGCGATGCGGCAATACCCGCTTCATCCAAAAGGAAGAGGAGCTCGTCCGCGCTGATGTGGTCAATAAGAACCGAAATAATGTGCGGAGAACCATGCGCGGCGGAACTGATGATTCGGGTATTTTTTATGCGTGACTTGATCAACTTCACGAACGCGCCGTGAAGCGTCCGGAGCCGGGCGGATTCCTTCGCGCGAAGTTTCGCCGCACGCTCCATCGCGAGCGAAAGCGCGAGCGCAAGCGGTACGGATTCGGTGCCGGACCGGAGTCCCCGTTCTTGCCCGCCTCCGGCTGTTTGAGTCGTAAGCGGCGTGCCGTTTCGCACATACAGTAACCCTACTCCCTTTGGCGCGTATATTTTATGTCCGGCAAGCGTGAGAAGGTCAACGGAAACCAGAGAAACATCTACGGGAGAGTATTGAAAGGCCTGAACTGCGTCCGTGTGAAACAGTGGATAGGGCGTAGATTCTTTTTTTGATTCTTTACGGAAATTTCCAATTACCTCCGAAATTTTCGCTATATCCTGAACGGTGCCGATTTCATTGTTAATCCACATAACTGAAACCAGAATGGTGCGCGAATTCAAGTGCGAGCCGATCCATGCCGGGTCAACACGCCCCGCCGAGTCAACGGGAGCGATCAGCAAGGTGATGCGCTTTTGCTCGGCAAGCGCGCGAGCGGTCT
>JAUYLR010000095.1 GCA_030698935.1 bacterium | reverse complement strand
CTCGTGCGGCTTTTTGCACACCAATCTTTCCTAACCTCCCTTCCAGTGATGACAGGAAAACGATAATTGCGCCGACATCGCGATCTTCCTTTTCTTTCGGCAAAAGCGGTTTCAGCATTTCTATTCGCGCCACCGGCGCGGCGGCTAAAAAATCGTCCGCATCCACTTTCCCTTCCGCGACAGAATCCGGTAAAAGCATTCTTTGCGCCCGTGAACGGAGTGTCGGAAGCAATGTCTCCGGCGATGGCACAATTATGAAAAAGACCGCTTCGGCGCTTGGCTCCTCAAGCGTTTTTAGAAGCGCATTTTGCGCGTCATGGGTCATCTGGGCCGCGGCAATGATGAATATACGCGCCGTTTCTTGTACCGCGCGCGAACTCGCGCGCGCGCGCACGTCACGGGCGTCGTCAATGCCGAATTGCAGGTATTCTCTGATGAAAATATCGGGATTGCCCTGTGTTGCAATGCCCGTCCGGCCGAGCATTGCGAGCACCTGTGCCGCCATTTCAAAGCCGCCCGCCACCAGATGCACGCTGCCCGAAAGTTCTCTGTCCATGAGCGCATCATACCATTTTGATATCGCCCTATTCATGCGGAAAGAGAAATTCACAGCCCGCGTTCATTGTGCGGACAAAGCGGACATGCCGTGCTAGACTTCCTTTTTAATAATAACGACCGGATACTCTATGGCAAATCCTCCGCGCAAAATCCAAAATACCGCACTCACGTTCACGCGCTGGGTCGGCTCTCCCGCTTCGCTCATAACTCACACCCTCATCTTCGCAGGTTTTTTTGTGGCTGTTGAAACGGGGCTCATCGCCTATGATGAAATGCTGCTCGTTCTTACCACCATCGTTTCTCTGGAAGCGATTTATCTTTCCATATTCATTCAGATGACCATAAACCACACAACACAAGAGCTCGCGGAAGTGGGAGAAGACATTGAAGAAATTCAGGAGGACATCGGCGAAATTCAGGAAGATGTTGATGAACTGCAGGAAGATGTGGAAGATATCGTGGAGGATGACGAAACCGAGAAACGCGAGGGAGGGCAGGAAAAGGCGACACTGGATGAAATTCAAAGGGATTTGCGGAAACTGTTGGGGGACGTGGAACGGCTAAGGAACGGGCACACAAACACGCTGTCGCAAAACTCGGATACTAATCGGGAGCGACAGAATTTATAATTTACAATTATCAGTTTCTAATGAATTTTCAAAACATTAATTCCCAATGTTTAAAAATTGAAGATTATTTAGAAATTGCAAATTAAAAATTGGAAATTTCGCGAAACTGTCTTAACGTTTCGCAATTATCGCCTTTTTGTACGTTTCCAAATGTTTCAATGCCTCGCCAGTGCCCTTGGCCACGCAGTACGGCGCATCTTTCGCGAGCCGTGCGCGGACACCCGTGCGGCGAAATACAAGCTCCGGGAAATTGCGCATGAGCGAGGAACCGCCGGTCATGATGATGCCGTTGTCTATGATGTCCGCCGAGAGTTCCGGCGGAGTCTCCTGCAATACATCCTTGATGGCGCTCACCATGGTCCGAAGTTCTTTACCGATGGCGCGCACGATTTCATTCGTACTGATTTCCAGCGAGCGCGGAAGCCCCGTGAGGTGGTCGCGCCCTTTCACCTGCATTGAAAGCTCGGCATCCATGGGGACGGCCGAACCGATTTGGATTTTTATTTCTTCGGCCATTTTGTCTCCGATGCCCAGATTCGCGGTCTTTTTTATGTAGTCAGCGATAGCTTGGTCTATCGCATTACCCGCGCATTTGACGGAAGTGGATGCGACGATGCCGCCCAAGGCGATGACCGCCACGTCGGTCGTACCTCCTCCGATGTCCACCACCATGTGTCCGCGCGCTTCGTGAATCGGAATCCCCGCACCAATCGCGGCAAGAATCGGTTCCTTAACGACATACGCCTCGCGCGCGCCGGCCTTTGTTGCCGCTTCCACCACCGCACGCCGCTCTGTTGAAGTCACTCCCGCCGGAACGCTTATCATTACTTCCGGCCGGAAGATATACCACTTGCCGAGAGATTTCTTGATGTAGTAGCGCAGCATCGCCTCCGTCACGCGGTAATCGGCGATGACGCCGTCTTTCATGGGACGGTACGCGATAATGTCGCCGGGCGTTCTGCCTATCATTTCTTTGGCGTCGTTCCCCACCGCAAGGATTCTGTTGTCCGCCACTGAGACGGCAACCACGGACGGCTCATTGAGCACAATTCCCTTTCCGGGCACGAAAACGAGAACGGTCGTGGTGCCGAGGTCAATACCGAGCTTTGGTGAAAATGAAAACGCCATATATATGAGTGGGGGCATTGTATACCGTATCGCGCAGCATTGCCATGCTTAAATTAACTCCAGACTCAAGCGTAGAGTTACTCAGTAAGCTTCCGCTCAAGGCCCAATCCTCATGTAAAAATACCAACAAATCACGCCTAGGCGTAATTTGTTGGTATTTGAGTTCTGCATTTCCGCTACTGCCGGCTATTAACTGCAAGCTAAGGGCTTTTTCCTTTTCTGCTAATGCGATGAGGTGTCACCTCATCGCATCCATTGAGATGACATCTCAATGGATTGCAATATTCAGTATTCCCCTCTAGTCTTTTTGAACTTTCCCTTATTCGCCTTCTCGTATTTTTCGGGATTGAGAGAATACCAGAACCGTTTTGAGAAATTCTCCGCTTGGTCGCACACGCTTTTCAGATAGTACAAATCTTTCGTGGGGATTTTCTCAAGCATCTTTCCCATGCGCCCCATGGATACCGGAGCGAGGCCGTCGCGCAAACGGCCGGAATTGATGCGCTCGCAAAAATATTTCATAAGCTCGCCGCGCTCGGTTTCTCTGCCCTTGCTCATGGCTCGTTTGATGTGAGTGCTTATGTGCCGCATCGCCATGGCGGTATTGTACACTTTCCGCTATTCTAATGACATGCATACCATTCTGTCCGAAGAGAAGAACCCCGCCCTGCGCCAAATCGCGCAGGAATTGCCTATTGGCGAGATAAAAAACAAAAAAACACAAAACCTTATCAAGGAAATGAAAGCTCTGCTCTCCAAAGAGAAATACGGTGTGGCACTCGCGGCACCGCAGGTCGGCGAGGTGTTGCGACTTTTTATTGTTTCCGGTAAAGCGCTTGCAAGGGGTAAGCGGAATGCACCTGATACCGGGACAGTCGAGGAGACCCCGAAGGACAGCAAGCTGCCTACGGGGCAGGCACCTCAAAGCTATCCCGAACCTGCGCTACCGGACCAAGTGTATATAAATCCAAAGCTTCTAAAAATGTCGCGCGGGAAAAGTGAGAAGCACGAGGGGTGCCTTTCTATCCGCGGCAAGTGGGGCATCGTTCCGCGCGTAGAAAAAGCGACCGTGCGCGCGTACGATGAAAACGGCGTTCAGTTTACGCGTGGAGCATCGGGATTTCTCGCCCACATCTTCCAGCACGAGCTTGACCACCTTGAGGGCATCCTTTACACAGATAAAGCAACAGAACTTTATGATGAAGAAGCAGAAGAAAAAAAGTGATTTTCAATTCGCCTTTTTCGGGACATCGCATATCGCGGTCTTTGTTCTTGATGAATTAAAAACAGCGGGACTGCTCCCCTCTCTCATCGTCACTCCACCCGATAAAAAAAGGGGCCGCGGACTCGCGTTGCAACCCTCTCCTGTAAAGGAATGGGCACTTGCTCATGTCATTGATATTCTCCAGCCAGAAAAACTTGATTCTGGCTTTGTGGAACTACTGACTACTAACTACAAACTACTAACTGTTTGTATTGTTGTTGACTACGGAAAGATCTTACCAAGGACGGTCCTCGGTATTCCGCGGCGCGGATTCCTCAACGTGCATCCCTCGCTTCTCCCGCGCTTGCGCGGGCCGTCTCCCATACGGAGCGCTATTTTGAATGACGAGAAAACTACCGGCGTTTCCATTATTCGTCTGGATGAGGAAATGGACCACGGGCCAATCATTGCACAAAAACGTATCGCGATTGATGAACAGATGCGTGTGGCCGGACTGGAAGAAACGTTGATGCGGGAAGGCGGGCGATTGCTCGCGCAAGCGCTTCCGCAGTGGGTCAAGGGTGAAATAGACGCGCATGAACAAAACCATGATATTGCAACGTATTCCGAGAAAATTAAGAAAGAAGACGGTTTGCTGAACCTTGCTGATGACGCGCGGTTGAATCTGCGGAAGATACGCGCCTACGAGGGCTGGCCCGGCACGTACGCATTCTTTGAAAGAAGCGGAAAGAAAATCCGCGTCGGCATTGTAGACGCACACGTTCAAGACGGCGCGCTAGTGATTGACCGCGTAAAACCCGAGGGCAAAAAAGAAATGGGCTACGCGGAATTCCTGCGCTCGGGAGCAAAGCCAATATAGTGGTCTTGTATTATATGCTTATTCGCGCGCCGCGCCCGCCCGTAGCTTTATGCGAAGGAGGGAATAAGCATATAAGGAATTTCATACCACTATTCACCAAACCGCATTATGCGTTTGAGCATCGCGCCCCCGTTCCGGAATATGCGGCGATGCAGTTTCCTCTCGCGAAGTAGTTGCCGTTCAACTTCCTCTTTCACATCGTCAATGGCCCCGTTCACGCTCTCTGAATTATTCCGCGCATACACGCGGTCTTTTCCGGGGACCAGTATTGCAATTTCCGCAAACCAGATATTTGCTCCGTGGCGCGGGCGGCCTGCATCGCGGCCAAGCTCCACCTCGCATCTGACCACGTTCAAGTCGGCCCCGATGAATTTTTCAAGCGAGTTCAGACGCTCGCCAAGGTAACTTTCAACGTCCGGCGTCATCTCATAGTTCGTTGCTTTTATTCTGATGTCCATAGGATTAATGTCAAATTTCTAATTTTTAATTTCAAATCTTCTTTAAATACTCAATAATATCGGCCGATTCGTACATCTCTATTGCATTCTTTTCGTCTACGAGATACGGCACCTGCCGCTTTCCGCCGCGGTTAATCAATTCCTGCGCGACGGCCGGGTCGGCAATATTGCGAAGCTCAAATTGAATTCCCTTCTCGGTTGCAAAATCAAGCACCTTTTGGCACCACGGGCATCCGGTTTTCACGTACAGAATGAGCGTATCCACAGGTCTATTATAACCTTTTATACTTCCCAATAAGTTGCGCTTGTTGGATAACGTGACCTTCCATCGCTTGGAGAACCTCTTTTTTGGTCGCTCCTTCTTTGAGCGATAATTCCGAATCAAGCGCGTAGAGCGCGAATATGTAACGGTGCTCGCTTGGCTCATACTGCGGTGGCGGGCAGGGCCCGTAGTATGCGTTACCGCCCGCGTCATTCGCGCCCGCAGTCCCTACGGACTTGCCCTCGGCAATCTCGCGAGTTGCGGGAGAGATATTGAAAAGTACCCAGTGGTCAAAAACGCCATCGGCATGAAGCGCTTTCGGAACATCCGGATCGTCCATGATAAGCGCGAGCGATTTCGCGCCCTCCGGCACGCCGGAAAAAGCGAGTGGCGGATTTATTGTGCGGTTTCCGTCGCACGTGTATTTACTGGGGATGCGCCCACTCTGTTCAAACGCGGAGCTTGTTATGGAAAGATTTGTTGCCATGGGTTGTAACGCTCCGTCTATTGTACCAGAGTCGTCCGGTGCCTGTCTTAATTGCAAAGCATACGCCGCAATCAAAACGACCCCGACGAAAAGAATTCCTTGAAGCAAATAAGCCATCTTCATGGCTCCGCGGCCAGGGCTCGAACCTGGGACATCCTCGTTAACAGCGAGGCGCTCTACCATCTGAGCTACCGCGGAATATTATCCACAGAGAAAGAACCCCCATGGCTTCGGGTGACAGTATAGCGGAGTGTGGAACAAATTCCAATTGCCCGTTTTGTTGCGGTGCATCAGAGAAACACTGCAGGGGGCTTGCCCGAGGAACCTTTACTCACCCTTTGTTGCACTCTTGCACCCGCAACTGCAAGACCCATCAGCCTCCTTGTGCTCATGACCGCAATTTGCGCACACATTTGATTCTGCTTCCATATATCTTTTTTCTTAATTATTAACTTTACTTTTAATAGCAAAATAATGTCACGTGTTTCATGTATTTTGCATGAAGAGGCCTAAGATGGCCTGTGCCTGATAAAATGCGACCGTGGCCATTGACTATAACAATATGCACACGGTATCAGTAACAGAACCAACCGAGCGTGATAAAGTTTTAGGATGAACGAACGGATTAGGATAGAGGGGAGACGCAGCAAAAATCAACAAGATAAACTGGCGCTTGACCCAGAGCCGGAACTACAGATTGTTGAACGCACTCCAGATGTGGAGCATATGCCCGCTGACATTAGAGAAAAAGATATCGGCGGATTTCTTAACGAGCAGGGGAGAATTGATGAACAAAAAAGAGATAAGGATAAGCCCAAGCTGAATTCATGATTCCGAATACCACTATTGTCTAATTCTCACGAATTAGACAATAAGAAACGGAAAGAAATGTCGTTCCTGACACCAATCCCCCGAACGGCTCACACCCGTGTGAGCCGTTCGGGGGACATGATTTCGCAAAATTAGACGTGAAAAAGCCGTGGAAATTCAATCGCCCGCAATCATTTTTTGAGTCAAGGAAGGAGTCTTTCTTGTAAAATGCCGCCCGCAGTCGTGGTAAAATGAACCAATATGGGTAGTAGCGAAGAATTTAGATCTCTGCCGGCTCGCAAGAGTGCCTTGGAAGAATTACGGATTCTGGATTCAAAAAGGCGTGAGGCCCCGCGAACACAGCCCGCGCAGAGCCACCTCTCTCCACTCCTGGATGCCGTTATGGGACTTCTTCCCGAGCAAGAAAAACTGGCGCTTCGACAGACTTTTTA
>JAUYLR010000093.1 GCA_030698935.1 bacterium | reverse complement strand
TGTCGCTCAAAATCTACAAACCAACGTCGCCGGGGGCCCGCGGAATGACGCGCCTCAACTATCGCGAGCTTCTTTCCGGCCACAAGCCGACCAAGAGGCTCTTAAGCGGATACAAGCGCGGCGTGGGGCGCAACAATCAGGGACGTATCACGACGCGCCACAAAGGCGGCGGGCACAAGCGCAATTACCGCATGGTGGACTTTCATTACAACAAGAAAGATATTCCCGCGCGTATCGCATCAATAGAATACGACCCCTTCCGCTCCGCGTTCATCGGTCTTGCCGTGTATGCGGACGGCGAGAAGCGTTACGTGGTTCTCCCGCAAAAAGTTAAGGTAGGGGACACATTCATCGTATCCCTAACTGCGCCCATAACATTGGGTAACCGTTTGCCCCTTGCGAACCTTCCCGTGGGAACATTCGTCTACAATGTGGAGCTGAAGCCGGGAAACGGCGCGCGCCTCGTACGCTCCGCCGGAAATTATGCGGAAATCGTCGCGCAGGATGCCGGTTATACCCACCTGAAAATGCCCTCAACGGAAGTACGCCGCATCATCGGCACCGCATGGGCTTCGGTGGGAGAAGTTTCCAACGAAGAGCACCGCTTGGTGAATGTCGGTAAGGCGGGACGCACGCGCTGGATGGGAGTCCGGCCGACTGTCCGCGGTACCGCGATGAACCCCGTTGACCACCCGCACGGCGGAGGCGAAGGCAGGCAGGGACGCGGCCACCGCAGGGCGCGCTCAATGTGGGGCAAACCCACGGGAAAAGGCCAGAAATCACGCCGCCCGAAGAAATACTCAAACGTCTTTTTGGTTACCCGCCGTCGTGTCGGCAAGCGAAAATAGTAGAATGTCCGTATTCCGTCTTTGCGAGCGGAGCGAAGCAATCCAGAATCTACGCGTTTAAGCCTAGATTGCTTCGGCAAAGCCTCGCAAAGACGATTCAGATGTTGAGTAAGTCCTATTCTGTATGAATGCATACTGAATACCGCATACCGTATACAAGTGCCCTAGAATGCGTATCAACACCCTTCCCGTTGACTGCACGAAAGTGGTGTAAGATTGCCCTAATGGCATCGCAGCTCTTTTTTGTGCGCGTATTTACAAGACTATTACTATGGTAAGCCACATATATATGAGGAATTTCTTCGCAGCCGTTGCCCTTATCGCCGGAACCGCACTCGTGCCCGCACTCGCCTCTGCACAGGCGA
Source organism: bacterium (assembly GCA_030698935.1). Lineage (GTDB taxonomy): Bacteria > Patescibacteriota > Minisyncoccia > Phycocordibacterales > UBA2100 > UBA10103. Next base: position 4,819 of record JAUYLR010000093.1, on the reverse strand, counting down.
TTACCGGTGATGTCAATCCAAATGCATCTGCCACAATCTGCGTCAATTTGCAGAATGATTTGAGCCGCGGTCAATCTGACTCTCAAACCAACGGGGAGGTTTCCATCCTCCAGATTTTTCTCCAGTCAACCTCCACGGCGGGAAGCAACACCCCGTATCTCACCGGCGACCCGACCGGATTCTTCGGGATACAAACAGAAACGGCGGTGAAGCAATTCCAGACGGACCAACAGTTGCTTTCAAGCGGATATGTAGGGCCGCTCACGCGAGCGAAGATAAAGAATCTGACATGTACGGGAGGAGCCGTTCCGGCGAATTTCTCCGTCACACCCGCGAGCGGCGCCGCGCCGCTTCAGGTAACCGCAACGTTTCCACAGGAGTGGCGTTCATTCATCGTGCAGGAATGCGCCAACAACCTTCCCCGGCTCGGCGGCCGCTCATTCTCAATTGATTGGGGCGACGGCACGTTCCCCGGGCAGAACGGACGCATTGCACCCTGTGCCACGCACACCTACACATCCGCGGGCACCTACACCGTTTCAGCAAAAATCTACGACTTCTCCGATGTGCCCGCCTTCAACGGGCAGTTTACACAAACGGTCTGGACCGGAAGCACCACGGTCACTGTTACGAATGTAAACAGCAATGCGCCTGTCGTGAACGGCATTGACGGCCCCGCGTCATTAAACGCGGGACAGACCGGCACATGGACAGTCAATGCTTCTGTTCCCAATCAGCCGGGCGCGCAGGTGAGCTACTCCGTGTTGTGGGGTGATGAAGTGACGCCCGCATCCGGACAGGCCAGTGCGCCACTACAGACATCGGCCACATTCACACATGTATATCAAAACAACGGAATCTACAGCCCGACGTTTACAGTCACAAATGCCGCAGGTTCCGTTAGTGCTAACCTGATGGTCACGGTCGGGGGAGGGGGACAGTGCACAAATTTGCAGAATGACCTTTCACTGAACTCAACCGATGCAACCACAAACGGCGAAGTTTCTATCCTGCAGGCATTTCTCCAATCAACGGTTTCGACCGCCGGTTTCCCGTATCTTTCCGGCACGCCGACAGGATATTTCGGATTTCTCACACAATCGGCAGTCAGACAATTCCAGAGCGAACACGGACTGCTGGCGGCCGGTTTTGTCGGCCCCGCCACGCGCGCGCAGATTAAATCGCTGACATGCGGAGGAGGCACGCCTTCGCAGGACTTATCCGCCTCGGTTACTTCAGGCAAAGCGCCGCTGACCGTGAAATTCACCAGTGGTGTCGGAAACAAAATTGATTATGGGGATGGCTCCATTCCCGATATTTTCTTTTACTGCCAGGCAATCGGATGCGCCACCCAAGGATTTACAACCGAACACATATATCAATCTGCCGGCGTGTATACAGCCAGGGCTTTTGTCGGTGATACCAACATCGTCGGCACGGTGACAATTATTGTTACGGGAACTGTCGCACCTCCGCCCGCGGCAGCATGCACCGACCTCCAGAATGACTTTGCGTACCGCTCTACGGATTCGCAAACCAACGGAGAAGTTTCTATCCTGCAGGATTTCTTCCAGTCAGCTATCTCGCCCGCAACCGGCGCTCCCTACCTCACCGGCGAGCCGACCGGCTTCTTCGGCCAGCTTACAAGAGCGGCAGTGGTTCAGTTCCAAACAGATAACGGTTTGCCGATGGTTGGTACCGTCGGCCCGATAACTCGTGCGAAAATCAAAGAGATATCGTGCGGCAGTACGCCACCCTCCCCGCCTCCGCCGCCGATAGCGGAATGCACCGACCTGCAGAACAATCTGTCCTACCGCTCCACGGATTCGCAGACCAGCGGCGAAGTCTCTCTTCTCCAGGCGTTCTTCCAATCCGTCACATCACCCACAACCGGAGTGCAATACCTCACCGGTGAGCCGACAGGATTCTTCGGCCAGCTTACGAAAGCAGCGGTGATTCAGTTCCAAACCGACAACGGCCTTACGGCAACCGGCGTTGCAGGCCCCGCAACCCGCGCCAAAATCAGCGCACTTACGTGCGGCGAGACGCCTCCACCGCCACCCCCGCCTCCTCCTCCCGAAGTCTGTAATGTGGATGCGGAAATGCAAAGCTGTGTCAATGGCGCGTATGCCGCCCGCATAGGTCCGGATTGTTCATGGCTGGCGTGCCCATACAAGCCTGTGGTGCCGACGGCTCCGACCATAAGCTCCTTCACTGCGGCCGCGACATCTCTGTCGTACGAAGGGTCTACAAATCTTTCCTGGAACGTAGCGTCGTCCACAGGCACTACCTGCTCGCTCTCAATAAACGGCGGAACCTCCGCATCAGTCCCCGCGAGTAATTCCGCTTACAACACGGGGGCGCTCACCGGGACGACCAAGTACACGCTTTCCTGCAGTACCGATTCGGGACCCGTCGCGGCCAAGGACGTGACGGTAAAAGTTGCCTCCAGAGAACTATCGTGCGCGTCTCAACAGCAACCGCAATATGTCTACGGATACGGCAAACTTGATGCCGACGGAAAACCGTTTATTCGCCTGCAGGGAAACTGCTCGTACTTTACGGGATATTCAGTCTTTGATACGGGCTGGGTGCAGGGCGCGCAGCTAAGCAAATCGGGGAATTGCCCTGTCGGGCTTGGCTTGGCGGTTACCGGAACCGCAAGTCTTGATAAAAGCGGGTTGAACGTGATGTCATCATACGGAGGCGGGTATGAGGGCTCGTGTAGCGCTGCGTGGCCGTCTTCCTTCAAGTGGCCCGATTCCTCCGCGACAGACACGAGGCCGGGGCCCACCGTAGACTTGGCGCAATCCAGTGCTTCTTCTCAAGGCGAAGCGTCAATTTCTTGGAAATCCACAAATGCGGACTCGTGCGTAATTGCGTACAGCACGGACGGATTGACATTCACGAGTTGGAAATTCGGTACGAGCGGAAGCGGTGTATCCATGTCGCAAATCTCGGGTTTCAACAACTCGGGTAGTTGGGTATTTCGCGCGACATGTACCGGCAACGGTGCCCCCGCGGTGGACAAGGTGACGCACACCATTGTTTCTCAGCCCGGTGGAGATTAATGTCGCAACCCGCACAGTTTCGGTAGAGTACCGATGAACCCCGGTACTGTTTCGCGCTCAAGAGAATGTCAAGAAAAAATTGACATTGAGCTCCGTTTCCTATACATTGTGCCAATCCCGCCACGGCGGGCCGTCAACAGGTCCCGCCACAGACCGGCGGGTTGAATTTTAGTTTTGATTATCTTAATTTTCTAGAAGCTAGAAGCTAGTCCCTAGAAGCTACTCCAATGACACGCTCGCTCAAAAAAGGTCCATTCGTGGACGCCAAACTCGCGAAAAAGGTCTCCAGCCGCAAGAGCGGGCAGGGGGCTATCAAGACGTGGGCGCGCAGGTCGCAGATTGCGCCTGAATTTGTCGGCTACACGTTTGCAGTCCACACGGGCAAAAGTTTTGACGATGTATTTATCACGGAAGACATGGTGGGGCACCGATTGGGAGAATTTGCTCCGACCACGAAATTCTTGAGGCACGGAGGCAAGATGCAGAAAGAAATTGAGACCGCAGCAAAAGCCGCAGAAATTGCCACGGCACAAGCCGCTAAAGCCACTGCGGACACCGCAAAGAAGAAATAAAAAATCCGAAATCCGAATATCGAAATCCGAAAAAATATGAAATCTAAAATCCAAAATCTAAAAAAGAATTCTTTCGTGCTTAATTCATTAGAATTTCGTGCTTTTTCGTGCTTCGGATTTCGTGCTTCGAATTTTTAATGCTATGCGAGCTTTACTTACCAACTATCACCAGTCTCCAAGAAAGGTCCGCCTTGTCGCGGATTTGATACGCGGAAAGACCGTTCCGCAGGCGCGCGTGGCGCTCTCATTTTTGATGCAGAAATCCTCCGGAGCGTTCAGCAAGCTTTTGGAGTCGGCTGTCGCCAACTCCCGCAATTCCGGTATTTCTCCGGAAGGTCTCATGGTTAAGCATGTGAGTGTTGATAAGGGTGCCGTTGCGCGGAGGGCGCGCCCGTTCGGCCGTGGCCGCTCCGGTACTTTGCGAAAAACGTACAGCATTATCAAAATTGAACTCGCCCCGGCCTCCGCCAAGGGTGCAAAAAAAAGGAAAATCCGAAATTCGAAATCCGAAAAAATATGAAGCACAAAATCCAAAATCAAAAACAGAATTCTTTTAAGCCTTTCTCATTAGAGTTTAATGCTTTTTCGTGCTTCGAATTTCGTGCTTCGAATTTTTAAATACTATGACCCACACCGTACATCCGTTCGCGCATCGCTTGGGAATAATCCGGGATTGGAAATCCCGTTGGTTCTCAAAGACACCCGCACAGTATCGCGAGAATGTCATGATAGATTCTTCCATCCGCCGCTACCTGAAGAAGCGTTTACGCGGGAATTACATCACATCCGTTGAAATTGAGCGGCGCGAGAAAATTGTCCGCGTTCTTCTGAAAACATCCCGTCCGGGGCTCGTTATCGGGCGCGGAGGAGAGGGAAGCGTTAAACTTGTGAAAGAGCTTGAACAGCTTGTGCGCACAATAAAGGGGGTGGAACCGCGCACGGTTAAATTGGATATTGAAGAGGTCCGCTCGCCGGAGTCGCAATCGCCGGTTGTCGCCTATATGGTGGCCGAAGGGTTGGAAAAGCGCATGCCGTTCCGGAGAGTGTTGAAGCAAACGGTTGAGAAAGTAATGGCAAACCGGGACGTGCAAGGGGTTCGCATTGCAATTGCCGGCCGCTTGGGAGGCGCTGAAATGTCGCGAACGGAGGAAATAAAAAGAGGCCGGGTACCGCTCC
>JAUYLR010000083.1 GCA_030698935.1 bacterium | reverse complement strand
TCCCTTCTTCATTGAGTCGGCCAATTTGCGCGTGATGATGTAGGTGCCCGCGTTTGATTTGAATTCCTCCGCACTCATCCACTCTTTCTGCATGCGCGTCTGATATATAACATCCGCTGATTTCATTGCCGCCTGCATATCGCTTGTTTCCGTGAACGTGACCTTGTGTTTCTTTAAGTACTCCTTGATATCGTCTCTCATCCGCAATTCCGGCGCAGAAACGAGCGTGAGATGGATATCATTGAACTTGCCGAGTAAATACGAGAGAGAACGCGCGGCGCGGTAATATTTCAGATTCCCGACAATTGCGATATTGACGCCGTCTGTCCGCCCCAGCTCGCGGTGAATGGTATACAAATCAAGAAGCGCCTGCGTGGGGTGCTGGCCGGTGCCGTCGCCCGCATTGATGACGGGGATGTCGGACACCTTGGCGGCCCTTTCCGCCGCACCCTCTTCCGGATGGCGTAAAACAATAATATCCGCGTAGCAATTCATTACACGGATTGTGTCCTCCAAGGTTTCCCCTTTTGAAAACGAGGAACTCTCGCGGGCATTCTCAACCGTGAGGACATTTCCGCCAAGACGCATCATGGCTGATTCAAAACTGAATCGCGTGCGCGTACTCGGCTCGTAAAAAAGAGAGGCCATTATTTTGCCCTTGAGCGAATCGTCGCTGGTTTTCTCCAATTTTGATGCCAGCGCAAAAAGTTGGTCAAGCGAACTTCTGCTAAACTGCTGTGTTTTGGTGACGTGATGCATTGAGAATTAGTATACAGTATCTTGTATCGTGTATACAGTATGAAAATACAGAATACTGAATACCGTATACGGAATACCCCAATCAATTAGCCCTTGCTCACTGTCTTGGAAAGCGCGGGAAAGAGCGCACCAAGTTCCAACTGTTCTGATGTAACTACCCATCTGTAAAGCACAGGGCTCAAAAGTGTCGCGAATACGACCGTGCCCAGAAGATGCATGAGTGTGAAAGGAATCTGCCCCGTGAGCGCAACCATGAATGACTGGCCTTGAAATATCGGGCCGATGGTGAGGCCGGTAACTGCGTCGTAGAAAAGCGTGCCGACAATGCCGAAGCTCAAGAAATTCCTGACTGTCGCTTCGCGATTCTTAAAGAAAAGACAAGAGCCGGCACCCAACACGCCATAGGCAATCGCCGTAACAGCAGTCCACACTCCCCAGCCGGAAGTTACAGCGTCAAACATGACGATTCCTAAGAATCCAAATAGAAAACTACCCAACAACCCAAAGCGTTTTGAAAACGGCATTATTGTTGCGAGCATCGGCTCAAAATTCGGGGGACGGAACGGAATCAGGCGAAAAAGAAAAACCGCACCCCAGCCAATGGCGAATTTCAACCAACCCATTGTGAATGCCAGTTTCATTGGAAAATTAGTATAACATGTCTCTATTAATCAAAAGAGGCTTTTCAACTCCTTGCATTAGGAAAATCTATCATTTTGACATTAGTCTGATCAGGTAACCCAATACCAACAGTGGCGTGATGACTATCGCAATTTGTATAACCACTTTTACAATCATCTGTATCGTGGCTTCACCTCCAGAAATGAAATAAATTATCACAAACATAAAAAGTATAGTCAGAAATGCGCCGATATTTCTGCCTCTTTTACTTTTTATTATCGGCTGATAATCAGAGGGCTTCACTACGACAGGAGTAACAATTAATCGGATAGACCAAACCAGTGCGATTACACTTAAGGCAATCATTACTAAGAAATACGGGTTCTTCAATAATTCTAAATAGGAAATATCGTAAATATAGGTCAATGCAAAAGCGCCCAGGTAAAGAAGAACAAGTACCGGGATAAGCAAAAAGATGACCACTAAGGCGCTTTTCTTGAAGTTATCCATGATTAATCAAAGCACAAACCGGCCGTCTTTGTAGATTACTTTTTTGCTCCCGTCTTTGAGGTGCGCGGTAACTGTCCTGTCAGTCGTAGAAACAACGTCAGTGTGCACCGACGAGTCGTTGAAGCCCAGACGCTTTGCTTCTCTATCGGTGAGTTTGGATACATCGCCTGCGTAGGTGTCGCGATAACTCATGCCAAGCGCGATGTGCGAGTTGCCGAATGGCCCGCCCATATTCTCATCAAACAGGGTCTCGGCCATGAATTTTGTGATGCGGGAGTGGCGCTTGTCGGTAAGCGAATACTCGCCTATTTTGTCGGCGCCTTCCGTCGCAATCATTTCCTTGAGCAATTTCTCGTTGGTTTTTGCACTGCTCTTTACTACGCGTCCGTTTTTGAACCACAGCTGAATGCCCGTAACTTTGTTGCTATAGCGATAGAGCGGCTGATTGACGCGAATCCAGCCGTTGGTACCCCGCCAATCGGGAGAGGTGAAAATCTCAAACGACGGGATATTGCGCCCCGAGCCCGCATGCCATGCACGTTTTTCCCCCAGCGTGTACCACATGTCCATGTCTTTGCCCACAGCGTGGAGTTTGTCAATTTTCGGCGAGAGTTTGTTGAGGCGGGTGCGATACTTTTCAATATCGCGATATACCGCTTTCCACTTGGCAATAGGATTCTTTTCATCCAAAAAGCAAGCCTTGATGATTTGTTGCCAGTATTCTTTTAGAGAGAGACCCGCTTCCTTGGCCATCGCCGGCGTGCCGTGGAGCGCAATCGTCCATGTGAACTTCCCTTTCCATTCCTTCACGTGCTGCCAATCTTTAAACGGCTTAAGCGCGACGCCCCTTTGCATTATTTTCTGCGGGTCTACGCCTCTAAGTGCGTGCGGATCTTTTTCCGCGAGAAGGAACACAGAGTGGTCCATTGTTTCCACAACTCCTTTCAAATACTTCGCAGGAAAGAAACTGATTTGGTGCGGTTGTGCGTGCTCATAAAAATATCGCGTAAAGCTCTCATTTCTGCGTTTGTCGCCCTGTTCATCGTCGGGCCCGTAGTTTGACATCACATGCCCTCCCGCATCCACGATTGCGTTGCAGACCGCCATGAAAAGCGGTTTCGCGGATTCTGAAGCCGAAACGCGCACTACTTCCCCTTTCTTAACTCCCTTCCCCCCGCCGAGTGCAAAGTTAACGAGCACGTCGGCATAATTTTTAAGTATCTTATCGCTTGGTGTATATGACATAGTTTCTAGAGGATATAGGGGTAGAGAGACGTTGTCCAGTACCTCCGTATGTCTACACTTTAGTACCATGGTACTAAAG
>JAUYLR010000079.1 GCA_030698935.1 bacterium | reverse complement strand
CTCTAATTTTAGATTTATTTGCAAAGTTGGTGAAGGAAGGATATTATCGTTTCTAGAACCTCGGCAACCGCCGGACAGAAAGGGAGTTGTGCAATGGACACCACGATTGACCCGACGGGAGTCGGGAAGTTTGTGCAGGACTTCAAAGATGAGGCGACGCGTAGGGTTACGGCCTATGTATTGAGCCACCGGTTACTCTCGTGGAAAGCACGGGGGAATATAGTGAGTCCGCGGACCGCAGCCAACCTGAGGGTATCTCTCAAATTGGCGAAGTGGTCCGGATGCACGGGCATCACGGCAACTATCGCCATGATGGAGGCCACAAGCGCTATGCTCGACCTGTGCGTCAAGGATGATGAGGTTATGGCTATCGTCCATCCGAAAAAGCCCCGTTTCTAATCGCGACTCGTATCTCAACCTAGCGGCCAGACCTGAAAGGACTGGCCGCTGAATTCTTATACCACCCTCAAAACCCTAACGGTCTATGCGCAAGGCAGATTTTGGATTGATTGATTTGCAAAGTTGCTGAGAGAGAATATCATCGCAATTAGACCGGAGCTGTAACCGGATGTGATTGACAACGGAGAAGGAGAACCGCATGCGAACGTCGTATCAGGGACTTGCGGGCAGTCTATTAATTGAATGGATGGACGCCCAGCGCGACGCCGAGCGCCGCGCGAAAGCAACCGGCACAGAGGACGTGCCTGCGACAGAAACCCAGATGGAGAAGCGATTGGCGTACTATGTACTACGCCAAAATAGAGCCATTGTGGTACCCGAGTTGATTGTGCTCATCACAAATAAACTTCCGGCACCCGGAAGCGTGACGGGGAACGAGGTGTTCCGGATGAGCATCGGGAGCGCAATCGTCGGGATGCTGCAGGATTCCCTCCGGTACCACAATCAAGCTGGATCCTATGCATTCTGGAAGGCAGTTGAGATGATGCATCACTTCGGCTTCATCAGCGAGGGAGAGGTTGAAGCCCTCGCTAAAAGAGGCGCGGAAGGAAGCAAGAATGCATGAGCCGGCAAACCTTCAACAAGCGGCCGTGTGGAAATAGGATTCCACTGGCCGCTGAATTTATATACACCTCCCAATCTGGTCCGGAACTCGGCAGAGAATGCAAGCTCCACTGGCTCAATCGGCGCCGATTGAGCCAGTGACTTGTTCTGAAAGCAATTTTGGGGCCCTGTCGGGTCAAACGGCGCCGTTTGACCCGCATGGAACTCTTCGCGCGAATGGTTCTATAGCTCCGGAGGCGTCACCTATTGATGCGATGGGAAAATCCCCAAGGTGAGATCTTGGGAGTGGCTCTTTAAGGTCTCACCTTGGGGATTTTCAGTAACTCCTCAATTGCTTAGCCCTGTCGTGTAATCTAATCCGCTCTAGCGCCTTCGCTTCAATCTGACGGATGCGTTCGCGCGTGACGCCGAATTCTCTTCCCACTTCCTCTAATGTGTAACAAATTCCCTCATCGGTGAGACCGTTGCGCATTTCCAAAATCTTTCTTTCCTTCGGCGAGAGTTCGTCCAAAATGCCCTCCATTTGCTCCCCGAGAATCCGGCGCGAAGCGTCTTGGTCGGGCGAGGCAATCGTCTCATCGGCAATGAAACTTCCCAAGGTTGAGCGCTCGTCGTCGTCCTCTCCTACAGGGCTTTCAAGCGAAACGGTGTCCTGATTGATTTTCTGTATGACATAAATTTTATCCACTTCAATGCCCATTTCCTCGGCAATTTCCTCCGGAAGCGGGTCGCGCCCCAAGTGCTGTGAGAGCTCGCGCACCTTTTGCTTGTATTTCGCGATGGTTTCCACCATGTGGACGGGTATGCGGATAGTGCGCGATTGGTCGGCAAGCGCGCGGGTAATTGCCTGCCGAATCCACCACGTGGCGTAGGTTGAGAATTTGTATCCTTTCGTGTAATCAAATTTATCCACCGCCTTAAAAAGGCCCAAATTTCCCTCTTGAATGAGGTCAAGGAGCGTGAGGTCGGGCGAGCGGTTTACGTATTTCTTGGCGATAGAAACCACAAGGCGCAGGTTGGAACGGGCGGGAATGTTGCGGGCTTCGTCGTCGTTCTGCAATATCCGTTTTGCCAATTCCTTTTCCTGATCGCCGTTGATGAGCGGGTATTGGCCGATTTCGCGCAAATACATCTGCACTGAATCAAAACCGCTGTCCGCACGCCTGTTCTGAAGCTTTTTGCGCTCCAAAACGAGCGCCGCGGAATTGTCTTCCAGCATTCCTCCGCCTTCAAGCACGTCAATTCCCGCAACACTAAACCGGTCGTAAATATCTTCCAACAAAATCACGTTGTCTTCTATCGTCGGGAACTCGCGCAAAATCTCGTCGTAGGTAATATATCCGCGCTCGCGGCCGAGCGTGATGAGCGCTTCAACTTTTAACTGGTCCTTTCCCTTTGCTTTCCCCGATTGCGCCCTCCCCTTTACGCGCCCTGCAGTGGCCTTTGTGATTTTAAATTTCTTAGCAACCGGTGCGCGTTTTATCTTCCGGACTTTTTTGGCGGTAGGTTTCTTTTTATTTTTAGCAACGCGCTTTTTGCGCGCGACTTTCACTTTCCGGCGTACGGAGCGGGAACGCTTTTTTGCTTTTTTTCTTTTGCTTTTTTTCTTTTTTGCCATACAATGGTTCTGTTTGAGGCAGCACGTGACGGGAGCGAAATTGTTTCGCGCTCTGTCTATGCATCCCCCGCTTTTAATGCAAAAGCAGATAAACGCCGCTCGCGCGGCGCCAGATGCAACATAGTACGATTATTTCGGCAGTTTCGCAACGTGAGTTGTCAACAGGGTTGTCAACAGCTTACACACACCCATGGCCTTCTCAATTTCCGCTTCATTTCCGCTGAATTCCGCTCTTTTGAGCTGTGCCGTCGCCTCGGCAAGCTCTAGGGCGAGCTTGTCGCGCATGAGTGACGAAAGAAGCGCTTCGGCCTCGCGTTGTAAGCCCGTACTTTTCCCGTGAACAATTTCAGCGGAAAATCTAAGACTTTCAAGTTCTTTTTTCGGCATATCGCGCAAAATTGAGAACGCTTCGGTGCCGATTGTCTTCTCCAGTTCAGCAGCAAACCATTTCAAATCCAAATCCGGCTTCGGAAGCGATTCCTGCCAGCGTAAGAGGGATAAAGCCTGATTCGCCCGTCCGTACCCTTTCGTAGAGGCGGGCTTTGGTCCGGTATTTCTTTCTGAAACATACGAACTCGGCGACGTTTCATTTCCTTCTCGCGCGCGCGGTAATTTTGCAACCGCCTCTGCGACTGCCCCTTCTCCCACGCCGAGCTGCCCCGCGACCGTGCGGATGTATTGTTCCCTCGCAATCGGACTCTGCACGTCGGCGATAAACGGCAGGACGACCGCTTCAACATTCCGGCGGAATTTATCTTGCTGTGGCGCGTGCTCGCGAAGCACGTCAAGAAGAAACGCGATGATGTCTTTCGCTTTGCGGATAGACTCGCGCCATGCTTCCGCTCCCTTTTGCAGTATCAGGTCGGCTGGGTCAAGTCCTGTCGGAAGCTGGGCGACTTTTACATTAATGCCGGAGGCAATCGCGGTCCGTGCAGTTCTTCCGGCGGCTTTTATCCCCGCCTCGTCGGCATCAAGCGC
>JAUYLR010000075.1 GCA_030698935.1 bacterium | reverse complement strand
GTGGGAACCCGCTGATTTTGTATGTTGATTGGCGAATACGAACACACTCTGGACGAGAAAAAGCGCGTGACTTTGCCAAAGCCATTTGCAAAAGCGCTCGGCAAGAAAATGGTAATCACGCGCGGGCTTGACGCGTGTCTTTTTCTTTTTGCGGAAGATGCATGGAAGAAGGTTGCGGAGAAGTTGCAGGCGCTCTCGTTCGCCCAAGCCGACACGCGCGGATTCAATCGCTTTCTGCTTTCCGGCGCGGTGGAAGTGGAACCCGACAGTGCGGGGCGCATTTTGATACCCGACCATCAGAAGCAATTTGCAGGCCTCAAGCGCTCGGTAGTTTTTGCGGGAGTCTCGGATAGGGTCGAAATCTGGGACGCAGGCCAGTGGAAAAACTACAAGGCGCGTATTGAAAAGCAGGCAGACGCAATGGCGGAGAAGTTAGGCGAGATAGGAGCTTTATAAAAGAAGTACGTAGTCTGTAGAACGTAGAACGTAGATTAATGATGACATGGAGTTGCTGGGGGACATATAACGGTCATGCGCACGCGATTGTTTAAATCCTCCGGCAACTCGATGTCATCGGGAGATGTGCATCGCGCTTCCGGCGGCACCGGACACGTACCTGTTCTTTTACACGAAGCGATTGAGAATCTTTGCATTCAATCGGGTGATACGGTCGTGGACGCCACGCTCGGCGGGGCAGGTCATGCCCGCGCCATCGCGCAGAAACTCGGAGTAAAAGGCATACTGATTGGCTTTGACTTGGACGGGAGCGCGATTGAGAGAACGAAGAAGGCGCTTGAGAAATTCACTAAACCGGCAATTCACTTGGTCAATGCAAACTTTCGCAATCTTTCATCCGAACTCGCAAAGCTCAATATCAAACAAATTGACAAAGCACTGTTTGACCTCGGATGGAGCGGATATCAGTTGGAGGCAAGACGCGGATTCTCGTTCTTGAAGGACGAACCGCTCCTGATGACGTATTCCGGAAGCGCTACCGAAAGCACCCTCACTGCGGCCACGATTGTAAACGAGTGGGCGGAGGAAAGCATTGCCGATGTCATTTTCGGATGGGGCGAAGAGCGCTACTCGCGGAGGATTGCAAAGCGAATCGTTGAGGCGCGCACGAAAGCGCCGATACGCACCTCTCTGCAACTTGCGGAAATTATCCGAGGCGCGGTTCCGCCCGCGTACCGCCATGGCCGGATTCACCCTGCTACCCGCACGTTCCAAGCTCTGCGCATCGCTGTGAATGACGAGCTCGGCGCTCTTAAGGAAGGTCTCATGGGTGCGTGGGCGAACCTCGCGCAAGGAGGCCGGATAGCAGTCATCACATTCCACAGCATTGAGGACAGGGAAGTGAAGCAGTTGTTTCTGGCGTGGGAAAAGAACGGGGATGGAAAGAGAATCACGCGTTCTCCAATCCGTTCAGGCAGGGAAGAGCTTTCTGAGAACCCGCGGTCCCGCAGCGCCAAATTGCGGGTGATAGAGAAAACGCAGGACAATGTCAAATGATAAATTTCAAATGTTTAATTTAAATTTCAATTATTTAATTTCTTAAAACATTAACCGGTTTATTTTGAAATTAAAAATTTGTAATTAGAAATTATGGGTAGAACAAAAATACATAAACCGTCAATATTTCAGGGACAATTGCAGTTTTCCGCTTCGCGCGGGAGCTTCGCATTGAATGCCGAACACCCACTTGAAGCCATCGCATTCAGGGCATTTTTCATACTGTTACTCGGCCTTATTTTTGTGTATATATACCTCGTCGGCTTCTCCGCGCTCAATATAATCGCGCGCAAAGAGGCTCTTGCACAAGCGGCGCAAGCGGGGGCTCTGATAGTCAACTCCGAACGCGCGTATTTTGCGGCTTCGCAAAAAGTCGTGCCGGAGGCGGGGCTTCCGCTCGGCCTCGCACCAGTCGCAAAAACGGCGTATGTCTACCGCCCGGGCACTGTCGGACAGGCATCAGTATCTCATAATGAAATCTAGACTCCTTGGTCGCGCGCGCCTGCTTTCTTTTTTGTTTATTCTGGGCGCGCTTTTACTTCTTGTCCGCCTGTATTTCGTGCAGATAGTGAACGGCAGCGCGTACGAACGCGATGCGCTCGGACAATACGTTGCCCCGACCGCGGACATGGATGACCGCGGGGCGATATTTTTCAAGAAACGGGATGGCGGGTTGGTGGTTGCCGCCGTTATGCAATCGGGCTGGCGCATCGCGATACAGCCGAAAATAATTTCCGGCCCGGAAAGCGTGTATGAGAAATTGAGCGGCATTGTGACCCTTGACAGGGAAAAGTTCTTTGCGAGCGCGGCAAAAGCGGGCGACCCCTATGAGGAAGTCGCATTCCGCGTATCCGACGAAGAGGCATCCGCCGTACGGAAACTTGGTATGCCGGGAGTACTCCTCGTACAGGACAGGTGGCGCCTCTATCCGGCGGGAGAACTTGCTTCGCACACAATCGGTTTTGTCGGGTACCAAGGGGACAGCAAAGTCGGCGTATACGGCCTTGAACGCTACTGGAACGATACATTGACCAAAACGAAGTCGGGCCGGTATGTGAATCCGTTTGCCGAGATTTTTTCAAATGTGGAATCACTGCTGGCGAGCAACCCGAAAACAGAAGAGGGCGATGTCATAACCGCGATTGAGCCTACGGTTGAACAGCGATTGGAGGAGACGCTCCAAGGCGTCATGAAAACCTACGAACCGAAACTAGTGGGCGGCATCGTCATGGACCCGCGGACGGGAGAAATAATCGCACTCGCGGCTCTGCCTGATTTCAATCCGAATACATACAATACGGTTCCAAATCCGTCCGTTTTCGGAAATCCGCTGGTAGATAATATTTACGAAATGGGTTCCATCATGAAACCGCTTACGCTCTCCGCGGCACTGGACACGGGGGCTATCACTCCGGCAACCACATACAACGACAAGGGATTTATCATGAAAAGCGGGAAAAAGATATCAAACTTTGACTTCAAGGGGCGTGGCGTTGTCTCTATGCAGACCGTGCTCAACGATTCATTGAACACGGGCGCTTCTTTTGTGGCAGACAAAATGGGCCATGAAGAATTCTCCCGCTATGCGCACGCATTCGGACTGGGGGAGGAAACGGGCATAGACCTTCCCAACGAAGCCGTCGGGCGTCTGCAGGCGATTGAAAAAGGCACGGATGTGGATTATGCGTCCGCCTCGTTCGGGCAGGGAATCGCAGTGACGCCGGTGGAGATGGTGCGCGCGCTTGCCGTGCTCGCAAACGGCGGGCGCTTGCCGGAGCCGCATATCGTCACCGGAGTGCGGTACAAAACGGGGATAATCAGAAAGGTTGGGCTCGCAGAGCAAAAACAAATTCTCAAGCCGGAGACCGCGGATACGATGTCTACCATGCTTACAATAGTGTACGACAAGGCGCTCCTCGGAGGTATTTTGAAACAGGAGCATTATTCAATCGCCGCGAAAACGGGGACGGCGCAAATCGCGATTCCGGGAGGCGGGGGGTACTACCGCGACAGATTCTTGCACTCATTTTTCGGCTACTTCCCGTCGCACGACCCGAAATTCATAATCTTCCTCTTTGCGGTTGAACCAAAGAAAGAAATCTACGCCTCGCACACGCTGGCAAAGCCGTTTCTTGAAATTGCAAAGTTCCTCATCAATTATTACAACATCCCGCCGGACAGGTAGGTGGGGCGTCGGGTTCTTATCCACAGTGAAAGCATTCTCGTATTCTTAAGAATATGAGAGTATGTGAATGATGAGTGGAGAAAGTGAGAAAAAGAAGAAGGGACCGAGAAAGTTGGAACGGCATTTTAAGGGCGTATCCAACCATCGACGCATACAAATCTTGCTTCTTGTTGCAGAGCATTCGGGCATCGCGCTGGGCGACATAGCCGATGCGGTCAAAGGAAACATGAAAACAATATCCGAACACACGCGGCGTCTTATGCTCGCGGGGCTTATTGAAAAAACATACGCGGGTCTATCCGTTGAACACAAGTTGACGCCGTACGGGCGGCAATTTGTTGCCTTTATAAACACTTTTTCAAATTCTTAACAGACAGCGAGGCATCGTGACGGCCGGGAGTATTCTTGTATTCTTAAGAATACGAGAGTATCTAAAAGGGGTCTGGGGATGCGGAAATTTGAATTAAGAAAGTAAACGACAAAGGCAGTGGAATATCTTTGGTTTTTTGGGTATTATCTCGCGTGTAGGCGGCCTCATCGTCTAACGGTTAGGACGAAAGCTTCTCAAGCTTTAAATCGGAGTTCGATTCTCCGTGAGGTCACAAAATGTGTAAAGCAGGCAAACTGCTTTGCCTGCGGACATTTTGTGAAGGCACAGGCATATTTTTTGAGTACAAAAAAAGCCGAGCCCGGGTCTGGAAAATTCATGTTCGTCGGAATATGAATTATTGTGGACCACACAGAAACGTACGCGAAGCGTTCCTTACTCTGCGGCGGCGAAGAAATTATCCGTGACAGAATGCGTACTCGCGGTTCCCGGTAGAGTCACAAAGTTTTGCACAGCACACACGTTGACACGGCGCTCAAGGGGTATAATGGCGGTATATGAATCCCGTTAGAAATCTTGCCCCGTTAGAAGCTTTATACATTAACCGAGATAGCACAACATGCGGTTGATGTGCCACAGAGCGAGTAGGCTTCTAACGGGGCGGGGACGACGGGTTCATGGGAGTTTTACGCAGGTCAATATTATAAATCTTAATCAAGTGGGTGTGGAAAAGAGGCATCTTTCCGCGTCCTACCTGCCCGCCAAAGCCAGAGCAGGTGCGTGGCATGACGTATTAATGTGACTTATTTACTAACTAATCGAATCCGGCACTATCGCGGCTTTAGGCGATGGCAGGCGGGTTTCTAACGGGATGAATTACTTTAACAATATGTATTCTGGATACGGTTTTCAGGGAGGGCTTGGCTCCGGTATCTTTAGCACGGTCATTTTAATTTTAGTGTGGTCGCTGTTTTGGAAGGGAATTGCGCTATGGAACGCCTCTAAGCGCAACGAGCCATGGTGGTTTATCGCCCTTCTCGTTATCAATACAATGGGCATTCTGGAAATATTCTATATTTTCGCCATCGCGAAAATCAAGCTGTCGGAACTCTTTGACAACATCTTTAAGAAGTAACGTTTTCTGTAGGATTTCCTTTGTAAACGAGTCAAATCTCGCGGTTTTTCTTAAGGTTCGTTGCGAACAAGCCCTACTCCTGCTACATTCTTTGAACGAGCATAGCTCGTTCATCCGCCCGTAGCTCAGCTGGTTAGAGCGATCGCCTCTTAAGCGAAAGGTCCCTGGTTCGAATCCAGGCGGGCGGACAAAAGACACAAAACCTGCCCTGCGGCAGATTTTGTGCTTTTGTCCGAGGCGCAGCGATGTCGCACTCAGCAGAGTGCGACCGCGAGCCGTGGCCAGGCCAGAATCTTTTTGCGACGGAAAAAAATTAATGGCTTGGCGACAAAGTCCGAGACGGAGCCATGTTTTTCCAGAAGGAAAAACTGGCGAGTCGTGCCCAGGCTGGCATTTTTTGCGACGGCAAAAAATGAACAGCTTGGGGACAATGTCCGGGACGGAACGCTGTGAGGCCAGCTGGCCGAGCCGCGAGTCGTGGTCAGAATATCTTTGCTGCGACGGCAGCAAAGATATTTGTGACGACAAAAGTACAGAGACACATTTCACGACAGGGGTACGCTTTATTACCTGACAGCGTTGGTATACGCTATATGGTTTAGTATAATATTTACATGCGTAGATTGTCGCGCGTCAGTACGACATGGTCACCCGGTTTGGCCTACGTAATCGGACTAATAACGACAGACGGCAATCTAAGCATAGACGGTCGCCACATAAGTATTTGTTCAAAGGATGAAGAGATCCTTCTGCTCGTT
>JAUYLR010000064.1 GCA_030698935.1 bacterium | reverse complement strand
CGTCTCCAACTTCACATTGAACGGGTCTAGGCGGAAAATTCCCTCTCGTTCCCGTGCCCGTCTCTTGATTTCATCGGGGAGCTTTTTGAACTTTCGTCGGAATTGCGAGGCGGTATATATTTCCATACCCCTACCGAATATCGGAAAGTGAGGACAACTTTTTGAGCTTGCCTCCGCGGCGCTCCTTCTCATACATCGCGATTACTTTGTCTATGGCTTTTTCTTCTTCGCTTGAGCGGATACCAAACCGCAGGTTCCCCGCGGCAAAATCGTGCGTTGCTGATTTAAGAAAAGCGCTTAGCGTGATGCCCTCCGCCTTGGCGCGGCGCATGGCGTTGCGCTTCAATTTCTCGTCTATTTTGAAAATAACGCTGGTACTCATATATTTTATGCAGATTTTACTGATATATACAGAGTATATACTTTATATTACTTATGTCAACACGCCACACTTACCCTGTTTCAAAACACCTTGTCCGCCCACTAGGAATCGAACCTAGGTACTTCGTGTATAAGACGAATGCTCTACCATTGAGCTACGGGCGGATGCCCACAGATTATAATCATCCTTCAACTTTGACGCTAGCGAATTGCTTTGGCGACCGCAAGCGCCACCCTCTTATCAAACATGTCGGGGAGGACTTTCACAGCTGTCGGTTTCTTCACAAGCCCCGCGAGCGCGTACGCGGCTTTCAGTTTAATTTCTTGGGTAATTTTAGTTACGCCATGGTCAAGCGCACCGCGGAAAATGCCGGGAAAAGCGAGCGAGTTGTTTATCTGGTTCGGATAATCCGAACGGCCGGTGCCGATGACAACCGCCCCGCCCTTCTTCGCCTCGTCGGGCATGATTTCAGGAACGGGATTCGCAAGCGCAAAAACAATCGCCTTCTTCGCCATCAGTCGGATATCTTCCGCCGTTGCAAGCCCCGGCCCGGAAACGCCGATTAAAATGTCCGCGCCCGCGAGCGCCTCTCGCAGCCCTCCTTTAATTCCTTTTGGATTTGTAAATTTCGCGAGCTCCTGCTTGTGCGGCTCCGTGCGCGTACCGTCCACAATCCCCTTGCGGTCCAGCATGATTATATTTTTTGCGCCCGCGGCGTGGAGCAGATTCGCCGTCGCCGTCCCCGCCGCGCCCGCGCCCGAAATTACAATTTGCACATTTGCAATTCTCTTGCCCACAACTTTGAGAGAATTCAAAATGCCGGCCAAAACAACAATCGCGGTCCCGTGCTGGTCGTCGTGCATCACGGGAATATCTAGCGCTTCCACGACGCGCCGTTCTATCTCAAAACATTTTGGCGCGGCAAAATCTTCCAGATTGATTCCGCCGAAAGCGGGGGCAATTGCGAGAACCGTTTTTACCACCTCGTCCACCTCCTGCGTATCCAGAACAATCGGCACCGCATCCACTCCGGCAAACGTTTTGAAAAGCGCGCACTTCCCTTCCATCACGGGAAGCGCGCCCAATGCGCCGATATTTCCGAGCCCCAAGACCGCCGAGCCGTCGGAAACCACCGCGACCATTCTGCCTTTCATCGTGTACTCGCGGGCCAACTTCGGATTATTTGCGACGAGCATGGAAACGGCCGCAACGCCGGGAGTGTAGACGAGTGAAAGGTCAGCGCGATTGCGCACGGGCGCCGCCGGCTGTATCCGGATTTTCCCGCCGAGTTTTTTGTGAAGCGCGATTGCCTGCTTTGCGACGTCTTTTGCCATAAAGGTAGAGTATAATAGCGCAATGGCTCAATCGTCAATCACCATCAAAAAACCATTTGACTCCCACGTGCATCTGCGCCGTGGAGCCGTTCTCCGCGCCGTGACCCCCGTAACTGCCGAGAAATTCTGGGGTGCTATCGTAATGCCCAACACCGATCCCATTGTCGCGACGATAGAACAAGCGGTGGAAAATAAAAAAGAAATTCTGGCGGCATTGCCTGCGGACACGACATTCAAACCGTTGATGACGCTGTATCTGACTAAGGACCTTACCGCGTCCGTCATAGAAAAAATAGCCGTTGATAAAGAAAAGCTTATATATGGAGTGAAATACTATCCGTGGGGATACTCAATAAACTCGCAATGGGGCCCGCGTGACGCCTCGGATGCGTCTCCCGTGCTTCATGCGATGGAGGAAACCGGCCTCCCTCTTCTGCTTCACAGCGAAGTACACTTGAACGCGGAAAACCATGAGGAAGACCCATACGACGGCGAGAAGTTATTCCTCAAAGACACGCTACCAAGGCTCATGGATAAATACCCGCGCCTCAAGATATCGCTTGAGCATATGAGCTCAAAATTGGGCGCCGATTTCATGGAGAAAAATGGGAAGGAAGGAAAACTTGTGGCAACGATAACTCCGCATCACCTTGTGTACGACAGAACGGATGCGTTCAGGACGGGTTATCGCGCGCTTCTAAATTGCAAGCCGTTGATAAAGCGAACCGAGGACAAGAATGCGATACGAGAGCTCGTCAAAAAGGGCCTCCCTTTCATCTCTGCCGGTACCGACAGCGCGCCTCATCCGGAGTCGCGGAAATTCTCTTCATGCTGCGTGTATGGCGCTTTCAATGCTCCCGTCGCGCTTGAGCTCTATACGCAAGTTTTTGATGAGCTCGGATGTTTGGACAAACTGGAAGGATTTCTTTCTGTAAACGGCCCGCGCTTTTTCGGCCTCAAGCCCGCCGAGGAAACAATCACGCTCGTAAAAGAAGACTGGCAAGTGACGGAACCGGTCGTAACGGAAGAAGGAATAAAAATCTGGTCAGTGTGCGACAAGACACACGGGCTGGGGAACGAAGTGATTCATTGGAAAATAGCATAGCCCGTAGCTAGTAGCCTGCAGCTTGTAGCCACTCAAGTCCGAGGCTTTTTGTATTCTGCATTGCTACCGGCTACTGGCTGAAAGCTACCGGCTCTTACGATTGACTCTCTCTCTCCGATTTGCGATAGTGCGCCTAGGCCAATCCCGGCTGAAACTTGCCAAAAGGAGACAAGTCATGAGAAATCTGAGTGCTTCGCGAAAGACCGGAAGTATCGTCTGGAACCTCGTCAGTGGGGTGGGACTGGTTCTCGCCGGGGCTGTGGTCTTTGTTTTTCTGTGGCTGGTAAGGTTGGTCGCAGGCGAGAAGAGCATGGGGGACGAGTGAGATGACCCGTCTCCAGTGCACCCCGCGGCCCTCTTGTAGGCGCCGCGGTTTATTTTCCTATTCTACACAATCGGAGCGTGCTCTATATCCTGTTTCTTCTTCGGCGTGATGCCGTGCGCAATCAGAATCTTTTCAAAGTCATCGCGCTCTATTGTTTCCACTTCAATCAATTTCTTTGCAATCGCATCCATCGCTCCGCGATGTTTCTTAATTACAGCTTCCGCTTTCTTGAGAGCGCCGGTAATTATATTCTTAACCTCCGCGTCAATCATCGCCGAGACCTCTTCCGATTGTTCCCCGCCTTCCACACCGCCTCCGAAAAGCGTGCGCCCGATGGCAGCGTCAAATGCGACAGGCCCCATTTTGTCGGACATGCCGTAGCGCGTGACCATGTCGCGCGCAAGCGCAGTCAGAACCTGCAAATCATTTGAAGCGCCCGTGGTGATGTCGTGGAAAATCAGCTTTTCTGCAATGTACCCGCCCAAAGATACGGCGATGTCATCAAGAAATTCCTTGCGCGATTGCATCCGGCGCTCGTCCAGAGGAAGCTTCAATGTGTATCCTGCGGCGCGCCCACGGCTGATGATTGATATTTTGTGCACAGGGTCGGCATACGGCAATACGGATGCGATAATCGCGTGCCCCGCTTCGTGATACGCCGTAATCTCTTTTTCTTTCTTGTTCAAGACGTGGCTCCGGCGTTCGGGCCCGAGCATCACTTTTTCAATGGAGCGGATAAGGTCGTATTGCGTAATCTCCTTGCGCTCCTCGCGCGCGGCCAGAATCGCCGCTTCGTTCATAAGGTTGGCGAGGTCGGCACCCGAAAACCCCGGTGTGCGCTCGGCGATAACAGTCAACTTCACATCCGGCCCAAGAGGCTTCTTGCGGGCGTGAACTTTCAAAATATCCTCGCGGTCTTTTCTATCAGGCAAGTCAATCGTCACGCGCCTGTCAAAACGCCCCGGTCGCACAAGCGCGGGGTCCAATACATCGGGCCTGTTCGTCGCGGCCATGACGATGACTTTTTCATTCACTTCAAATCCGTCCATTTCAACAAGGATTTGGTTCAGCGTCTGCTCGCGTTCGTCGTTGCCGCCGCCCACTCCCGAACCGCGCACGCGCCCGATTGCGTCAATCTCGTCCACGAACAAAATTGAGGGCGCAGCTTTTTTTGCTATTTGAAAAGTGTCTCTAACGCGACTGGCGCCGACACCTACAAACAACTCCACGATTTCCGAGCCGGAAATGGAGAAGAACGGCACGCCCGCCTCGCCTGCCACGGCACGTGCCAGCAAGGTCTTCCCCGTGCCAGCCGCGCCCATCAGTAAAACGCCTTTTGGAATCCGCGCGCCGATTTCCAAGAACTTTTTCGGATTCTTCAAGAAGTCTACAATCTCCATGAGTTCCGATTTGGCTTCTTTAGCGCCAGCAACATCGGCAAACGTTACCTTCTGTGCCTCATCTTCCGGCGAAACAAGGCGCGCCATTGATTTGCCAAATGTGAGCGCCTGCATCCCGCCCGATTTCACCTGTCGCGACAAATACCAGATTATCCCAAAGAGAAGAAGAACGGGTATCAAAAGTGGCGCCAACGTCAAAAACCAAAACCGTGCGCCACCCTCGTTCTTAATATCAATCTTCACTGCATCAACCTGTTCTTTGGGAACGTCGTAATTTGCGAGCGTTTGCGTGAAAGACGTTTCCGTTTCCTTCCGCGATGTCTTTTCCGTTTTATCCGCATATGTCGCTTTTATGATGTCTCCTTCAATGATGACTTCCGAAATCTTTCCCGCCCCGATATCGGCGGCTATTTGCGACAAAGGCACCGCCTCCTTTTCAATGCTCATGTATTGCTTCACCGATGAGTACAGCGCGGAGAGCAAGAGGAAAATCACCATAGCGGTAAGAAGCTGTACCCAGATGCTCGGGCCCTGCGGCGCGTTCACCGGCCCGCGCGACTTGCGCTGTCTTGTATTTTTCTGTTCTGGGATTGTGGCCATATCGGAGGCATTATACCTAATTAGCCCCGACGCGCTAAGAGCAATCGGGGTCC
>JAUYLR010000063.1 GCA_030698935.1 bacterium | reverse complement strand
GGCGACAAAATTACGGAGAAAGATTCTGTGGAAGTGAAATGGCGGGCGAAGAACTGCAGGTATTACGCATACAACAAACCGCGCGGAATTATCACGCACTCACCGCAGGGTGATGAGGAGGAGGATATCGCGATGATACTGCCAAGCAATCTCAAAAATGTATTCCCTGTCGGCAGATTGGATAAAGATTCGTTCGGATTGATTATTCTTACCGATGATGGAAGAATCGTGGACCCGCTTCTGAATCCCGATTTCGTGCACGAGAAAGAGTATTGGGTGACAACTACGAAAAATCTGCCGCCCGATTTCAAAGAAAGAATAGAGAAAGGCGTGGACATCGGCGGCTACGTCACCAAACCGTGCAAAATTGAATTATTGAGTTACAATGAAGCTCCTCGAAGCTCCGCTTCGAGGTATCCAAAGCGAAATTCTTCGAAGCCAGCTACCCTACTTCGCCAAGGCTACGAAGGGTTCTCCACGCCTTCAGATTCGCAACAAGTTGCGAAATCTTCGGCGAAGGAGAACAAATTCTCAATCACGCTCACCGAGGGAAAGAAACATCAGATTCGCAGAATGTGCGGAGTCTTCGGCTTGGACGCCTCCGGCATTGAGAGAAAAAGAATTATGAATATAAAATTGGGGCACCTGCCCGCGGGCGAGCACCGCCCGATTCAAGGAAAAGAATTGCAGGATTTTCTGAAGGCGTTGGGGTTTTGACTTATAACCTACTGGCCGGAGTATATTTGGAAATATTTTGCTACACTGCAACTATGCCTGGATTCAAAGATAATTCATTGGAACGCAAGCTTCC
This sequence comes from bacterium, assembly GCA_030698935.1. Lineage (GTDB taxonomy): Bacteria > Patescibacteriota > Minisyncoccia > Phycocordibacterales > UBA2100 > UBA10103. The sequence goes on along the minus strand of JAUYLR010000063.1, from coordinate 9,669 downwards.
GAAAGAAGTTCCCCAACTAAGTACGGTAACGGGAATTTCTCGCGACTTCAGAAACGAGTATGTCGGTCTTTATAGTTTTTATCATGACCTCGGTGGAATTGATGCCGTGCGCGCAGAATTAAGAGAAATGAAACAGCTGAAACGGTCAATGAAAAAATATGAGGAGCGTTTTCCTTCTGCGGTTTATGGGAATGTGAAGAATATACAGAACGAAAGCGTGGTAACGAGAATCAATGAACTGGTAGATACCTTTAATCAAAAAGTCCAAGACCCCGATAGTCTCAGTGCAGAAGATTTCTTGTCTATGTACAATGAATTTGAATTGTTGATACTGGGAAAGAAAGAACCCTGATGGTTTGTGGAAGTTTGACCTCCACAAAATACTCACCTCTCCAAATCCAACACCTCATCAATCCTGATTTTCGCAACGAATTCGGGCACGTGAGATACCAATACCATTGCTCCGTCGTAACTGTTTAATGCTTCGGCGATTATGGGGATGTGACGGAAGTTTATGTGATTCGTCGGCTCGTCCAGAATTAACAACCCCGGCTCTTGGAGCACAAGCCGAGCGAACGCCACCAACCCCTTCTGCCCTTCTGAAAGGTCGCCTATACGCGCGTGCACCATATCGCCCGTTATCAAAAATCCCGCGGCCACGGAGCGCACGTGCTGTTCAAAGTGCCGTTTGGCAACTGAAAAAAGAGACTCCAAAACCGTATCCTCAAAATTAAGCGTGGAAAAGTCTTGGCGGTAATAGCCAACGACAGCATCGTCGGCGATTTTAGCGCCTTTGAGTGTCCCTTTGGCGATAGCTTCAAGAAGCGTACTTTTGCCGATGCCGTTGGGCCCGCTCAATAATAGGTGACCTCTGCGTTTCAAATGAATGTCCGCCTTCTGCGTGCTCTGTTTGTGATTCCTCATTCGCGTAAATGAGGTGATGGTGAGAATCTCTCCCGTTATGTCCTGTTGCGAGGGAATGCGAAATTCGCGTATCGTTTTGTCATCTTTGCGGACATCTACCTTTGCCTCTTCCATTTCCTCCACTTTGGTGCGCATCTTTTTTGCGACCAAGCGCATTTTTCCTCCCTTCTGCGCGAAGAAGTTCATCTTGTCTTTGTTGGCCTGAATATCTTTTTCCAACTGCGCATTTTTCCTGTTCTCTTTTTCTTTCCGAACGGCAATATCAGCGATGACGTCAAAGTAATCGCCTACATACTGTTCAATTTTCTGCGTATAGACATCCAGATACAAGACACCGTGTGTGAACGCATTTAAGAATTCCGCATCGTGCGAAATAACGATGACCGTCTTCTCGTACTCCTGCAAGAATTTTGTCAGGTGAGCAATTCCCGCCTTATCCAGATTATTCGTCGGCTCATCCAGAAGAAGAATGTCGGGGTTCTGAATGAGCGCGGATGCTAAGAGAAGCCGCGCCTGCTGGCCGCCGGAAAATGATTTTATGAGACGGGCGTGCACTTTCTCGTGGCCTTTCAAATTGACCACCTCCAAGACCTCGTCAATCCTTGGGTCGATGTCGTGCACTTTCCTGTCAAAACAATTCTGAAAGAATTCTCTGATGGTTAGTCCGTGGGATTCGCGCGGCATCACTTGCTTCGCTGTCGCAATGGTGAGCCCGTGCGAAAGATGGATGTCGCCGGATTCCGGCTTCAATGTGCCCATGATGAGCCCGAAAATCGTACTCTTACCTGCCCCATTCTGGCCCATCAGGGTAATCTTTGCGCCTTCGCGCACGGAAAAACTCACCGCATCAAGAATGGGCTTCATGTGTTCGTATTCAAACGACACATCTTCAAATCTGACGACTATTTTCTTGGCCGGCATTGCAAGAACTTACATCAGATTGGCCCAAATAGAAAGAGGGTGAGCGCAAAACCGCACCTGCATCCGGTTGCGAGGAACAGCCGTGGTTGCGCATGTCCCCCGTTGTGCAAGAAATTGTGTTGTCACCCACTCCGGCAGGAACTACACTAGTGCATATGACACAACGCAATGTTCAAAGATATTTCTTGTCCGGCCTGGTTTTTATAAGCATCGCTTTTGCGGGGACCGCACACGCGGATGCGCCGACGGTCACCTCATTCACGGCCGACCCGCAATCAATCTCCAACAATTATTCCGTGGCGCTTGCATGGGACACGGCAAACAGTACAGGCAGGGATTTATTATTTAATTGTCCCGTCGGCGTGACCCTGAAGACGGCCGGCGGAGCGTCCTTTCCCTGCGGCACGCGGACCGCCGTAAGCGGAAGTCCCACCGACTGGACGAGTGTTACCGTTACCAACGTAAGCGGGGCACGGCAGAATGTTTCTGTGACGATGTACCCCAAGGATTCAAACGGAGCCAACTACGACCAAGGGGCCAGAAGCGCCGTGTTTTCTGTCCTGACATCCCCGCAACCGCTCATTGAATTTTCCGTGTCATCAACGTCGGTCGCATCGGGTGCTTCCATCACCCTCACATGGAAGGGAGTTGATGCAAGCGGGGTAAACGTGCAATTTGAATGCGCGGATGCTGTTAAAATCCGTACCACCGCTTCGGGAACGGATGTGCTCCCGTGCGGCAAGCCCGCGCTCGCTTCAGACCTGCCGATTTCCGGCTCTCTCGTCGTGTATCCCGCAAACGCATCGCATACTCCGGTTTCCGTCACGGTGCATGTGTTCCCGGAAATAGGCGGCAAAACGTATGATGCAACGCATTCCTTGGCCGCAAATTTTGACGTGCGTGGAGCTCCGCCGCCGAAGAGCCCTGCCGCGAGCGAATTCACCGGCCCGCTTCCGCGTCTTATATCAAACGATACGTTCATGCTTTCCTGGGCGACGCGCGACAGCACGGGCGCGAACATACGGTTCCAATGCCAAGACGGGCTCTCTGTGTTTGCCGGAAGTTCAACGAACGCAAGCAAACTCCCGTGCGGGACAAACGCATTTACCCCGCCGCTTGCGGTGAAAGGCACGGTGACGTTGTCGGTGAAGAATACGAACAACTACGATGTGAATCTCTCCGCACTCCTTTTGCCGCAAGACGCCAACGGAATATATTTCCAGACAACATCACTTTCGCTGAACCTGCCGGTCTTTCCCGCGGGCACTGTGCGGCCCGCCGCACCGCAACCCTCTCTCCCGCCCCTAACTGCAGTCACGCCGGCACCGGCCGCCGCGCTACAGACATCAAGCGCTCCGGCCACAACAAGCGCAAAGAGGTACGCGTTTACCCGCGCGCTTCAGAGGGGTTCTCGGAACGCCGATGTGACCGCGCTGCAGAAGTTTCTGGCTCAATACAGCGATATCTACCCGGATGGACTTGTGACCGGTTACTTCGGCTCTCTCTCAGAGAAGGCCGTCGGGCTTTTCCAGGAAAAATACGGCATTGTGAAAAAGGGAGAACCCGGCTACGGTACTGTCGGCCCGAAAACGCGCGCAAAATTAAACGCAGTGCAATAGAGTCTTACTGCGTCCCGCCGGAATGATTCTCATCCGCATCAACGGTTCCGATAATGTCCGTTATCCATTTCCCGGTTTTTTGCACCAGAGAATGGAATTTCGGATAGCGCATTGTGTGTGATGCTATCCACGCGCGTGCGCGCGGCGACGCGACTGAAAGAAGTATGAGGCCGATAGCAAGAAACAGGATTCCCTGCAAAAACGGCAAGGCCAGACCCAAAATTCCGAGAACCACAAGAATGATTCCGGCTGTCCGCACGAGTATTCTCTTAATTTCCTTCGGCATATACACGATGTAAAACCCCGCACTTCACGCGCGGGATTCTGCGACCTACTTCTTGTTCTTCTTCGGCTTCTTCGCCTCCTTCCGTTGAGAATTATTTCCTTTTGCCATAGTGCGTGTGTAGCTATTAATGGTAATGGGTATATTTTAGCACACCCTGCGATTTTGGGTGCTACTATATCAGCAATGACATTCGCCGGCTCGCGGATCGTGTATCAACCGGAAACTCTGAAGCACCGTATATCCGCGTTGCTCAAGATAGATACCGCAGACGACGCAGAAACGCTGAAGAAATACAGCCGCGACACGAGCATCTTTGAGCGCACGCCCGCGCTCGTTGTGTATCCTAAAAACGCGGACGAGGTGTCGGCGGTGGTGCGCTGTGTGCATGATGCCAAAAAGCGCGGAAGCAACGTATCCATAGCCGCGCGCTCGGCGGGCACGGACATGTCGGGAGGGCCGCTCACTGATTCTATATCAATGGTTTTCACAAAGTATATGAATCACATCGGCAAGATAGAGACTGATGTGGCCGTAGCTGAACCGGGCGTCTATTATCGTGATTTTGAAAAGGCAACCATCGCACATAATGGACAAATTCTTCCTTCATTCCCCGCTTCGCGCGAGATATGCGCGCTCGGCGGCATGATAAACAACAATTCCGGAGGCGAATTGACGCTTGAGTACGGAAAAACGAACCGCTATGTCAGAGAACTTGATGTCGTGCTCTCCGACGGCTCGCGCGCGACATTTCACCCGCTGTCTCCAAACGAACTCGCACAAGAAAAATCAAAACAAACTCTTGAGGGGCAGATTTATCGTGATATTGATGAGCTCATACAGAACAATGTCGCAGAAATAGAACGGGCACGGCCGACAGTCATGAAAAATTCCGCGGGGTATGCGCTATGGAACGTCTGTGACAAAACGGCGGACACATTTGACCTCACGCAACTTATATGCGGTGCGCAGGGAACGCTGGCATTTGTAACGAAAGCAAAGCTTGGACTGGTGCATAAAAAACCTCATCGCGCGATGCTGGTCATCTTTCTTTCCGATTTAGAGATTTTGCCGGAAATCGTTCATCGCGTTTTGAAGTTCAATCCGGAATCATTTGAATCGTATGACGACCAGACGTTTAAACTTGCGGTGCGCTTCATTCCGCAAATCATCGGGCACTTCGGCATTGTACAGATGATACAGCTCGGCATCGCGTTCATACCCGAAATGCTCATGGTCGTTACCGGAGGCGTCCCGAAGCTCGTCCTCATGGCGGAATTCTCCGACGAGACTCATGAAGAAGCTCTTTTTCAGGCAGAAGCCGCCGGAAAGGAACTGCACGGGCTTGCCGTGAGCACGAGAATCGCAAAGAGCGAGACGCAGGCGGCGAAGTATTGGACCATCAGGCGCGAAAGCTTTGCACTTTTGCGCAAGAACTTGAAGGGTCTGTATGCGTCGCCTTTTATTGACGACATCGTCGTGCACCCCGACGACTATCCGAAGTTTTTGCCGGAACTTAACAGAATACTCAACGACTACAAACTGATTTACACCATTGCGGGACATGCGGGCGAGGGAAATTTCCACATCATTCCGCTCATGGACCTCAACAAGCCGGAAAGCAAGCGTGCAATCATGGAACTTCAACCGAAGGTGTACGAACTGGTGGCAAAATATCACGGCTCAATAGACGGCGAGCACAACGACGGCATCGTTCGCACGCCCTATCTGAAAATAATGTTCGGCGAAAAAATGTGCGATATCTTTGCACAAGTAAAAAAGATATTTGACCCGCTTAACATTCTGAATCCCGGCAAAAAAGTCGGCGGAACTATTGCGGATATTGAGAGGAGTATCTTAACAAGCCGGTAGCTTGTAGCCAGTAGCCCGTGGCTGAAGTTGAAATTGGACATCCGATGTCCAATTTAGTTTCTTCGGGTGCGCACGAACAACATCACAATGATAAGAAATGCAAAGATGGTGAAGGACATGAGCGGGAACGTGATGTAGCCGAATTCAAACAAATATCGCTGGGCGCAATCGGCTCCCGTTCCCACCGCCGGACACGGCAGAATGCTCGCACCGCCCATTTGCAGGTAGTGTTGGTAGAGGGCAATCACACCGCCGAATATGGAAAACAAAATGCTGTAATCGGCAACGCTTCTATCGCTTTTCCAAATTGCTATAGCAAACAGAAGGGCTTGCGGGTAGAGAAAGACTCTTTGGAGCCAGCACAGCCCGCACGGAAGAACGCCGAGAATTTCGGAATAGAAGAGCGAGATGGCAATTCCGCCGAGTGACAACAAGAAGCCAATCCACAGTCCCCACTTCCCCAAAAAATCCGCAGCGGGAGCGAGGTCGGGGAATTTCTTTCGCAAGAAAAAAAGCGCCAAAAAAGCAATGCCGACAATTTGCATTACAAGTGTTGCGAGCGCGAGCCAATAATTTATCGCCTCAACGTTATACATGATTATTTATTTCGGCAATTGACATGCGGTTTTGTCCGCGAGCTCTTGCAAAGTTCTCTCCCCCGTCAAAATACTCCCGTCCGGAAATACCCATGTGGGATAGCCGTTGATTCCCTTATCTTTGCATATCTGCGTCTGCCCTTTCCCGTCGGGGGTTGAGCATTCTACGTACGGTAGAAGTGCTTTGGATTTGCCGAACATTTTGTTGGTCGCCTGACAATGCGGACACCAGAACGCGCCGTAGTAGATCGTGCCCGAATCCTTAATGCACTGCGCGAATCCGTCCAGTTTTCCCGGACCGCTGTTCAGCGTTACACTTGTGCCGACACCCGCAATGATAAGCGCAAGCACAACGAGCCAGAAAATGAGGGTGCCTTTTTTCATGTTTATGCAATTACAGGTGTGCTGGTTTGAATATTTATCGGGACGCCCACAGCCACGTTCTTCTTGAGATTCTTTATCAACTCTTGTTGATTCGAGGCGTCTAAGATCTCAATTCCGACGACATTACCCCGCGAATCAACGTCAACAAGAAACCGCTCCCCGGACTTTACCGTTTTCGCCACCTTTGAAGTGCTGACGTTAATATAGACCGCGTCGGCCATGATGTCGTAGTTTACTTTCATATCTTATATTTATTAGGATTTATTAGGCACATAATACGCAGTGATGATAATGATTTCTTTAGAATCTTTGAACCCTTGCACATAGTATATAGCCTCAATGATGCGTTTGCTATCAACTTCCTTACGCACCAAAATTCTACCCTCAAATGTCGTTTTTGTGAAATCGGGATTTTTGATGGCTCTTTTGATGTGGTCAATGTCAATACCGCGTTCCATCATGCGATGTTGGAAATGGCGCGGAAAGAGGAGCTTCATCATGTCGGGAAATATAGCACATCACGATTCAGGAGAACTACCGTGAAGAGAACGCCTTGCTTGCCTCTTTATCGAAACTTTCTTTTAGTAAATCGCCCCATGTTTGCCAGAAAGATTATTGTTCCATCAAAAATCGCAAAGTAAGCTGGAAACAAAATTGTGTGTAGGGATTTATCCGGGCTTGCGATAATACTCAGCACACTTGCAATAAAGAAAAAATACCAGTGGTACGCTTGCTCGCTTGCTGACCGCTTAACAACACGCCAAATCGTTGGAATGCCTCCAATAAAGTGCGCAGCAAGACTGATAATAAGACCGATAAATGCTGCGTCTAACAATGCCCATGCCAACCCACCCGCGAGAAGCAAGGTGAGGCTAATTTTTTCAGAAAAACCAAACTCCCGAGACCCCTTTTTGTAGCTAACCGCAAACACAGCAGTATTGCCAACAAAAAGTGTACCGGCCAATAGTAAAGAGGCATTACTGCCACCGCCTAGCAATACACCCGCAAAACCGTTTATGCCGAGAAAAAACCACACTCCTCTACTGAAAAAACTCGGCGAGTACTGCCCTAGTAGCATTTGTACGACGGCCGAGGCGTATGTAGCAATCCCGAGCAAAAGTATAAGTATGTAAAGCAGTTCTTGCATTTCCGCTAGGAATCATAGCGTGGCTCTGTGGGTGAGATGCGTAAACGGGCCAGATGGAAGACTGCATCCAGGGAACTTAACTTAGTGGGTGGAAATATATTGCACGGCATCAAGTAGGTTGGAGGCAGTATACGTGGCTTCTTTGGATTCAACAGGGACGTTGGCAGTTTTAACCAAAATTGTTTTCGTCCCGGCGTTTACTCCTGCCAAAATGTCTGACTGTCGATCACCAACCATCCAGGAATCTTCCAAATCAATATTCAATTCTTTAGAGGCTTGAAGTAACATGGTGGGCTTAGGTTTGCGGCATCCGCAATTATCGTGACCATGCGGACATGCGCATATGTAGGTTTTAAGTATTGTGATACCACTAGGAGCAAGCTTCTCCAAGACTATGGTATGGAGTTTCCAAAACTCCTCCTCGTTTATAAGCCCCTCAGATATGCCGGCTTGGTTAGTAACAAGAATGACAGCGTAATCTAATGTGGCTAGCTTCCTTAACGCCTCAATACTATCTGGAAATAATTTAATCTTTTCTGCTTTGTCTACTCGCTCATCAGGCGGGTCAACAATTATTGTGCCATCGCGGTCAAGGAATACTGCTCTCATTTGCTGAGCATATACAAGACTTCCTGTAACTATCATGAAGGCGATGTTTGATTATCTGACGTTCAGACCTTCGGGTATTCTGCATTTTCTGTTATCTGTAAACTGCCTGCTCCGTCGGCGAAGCCGTTTTCGGGGTGGACTGTAAACTGCATCTTGCGCATTTACACCCCACCGGCTTGATAAACTCATCAAAGTATTCTTCTCCGTAATCAATAGTCAGTTCCTCGCCGGATTCAATATCTCGCTTAGCAAAAATGAGTATGTGCCTGCCTGCCTGCCGCGCCAGGCGCGGCGCAGGCAGGTCGCGTAAATCCGCTTCGCAATTCGGCCTGCATGAGTGATTTATGTACCGCGCGATATTGGAACGTACACTGCCGTCAATCGTCCACTCTTTGTCTATTTCAAAAAGATACCGCGATTTTGAAACATCCGCTTGTGGAGTGGGAATGCGTCTCCCCTTGTACTCCAAAATAAAGTCCCCCTTGCGCAGGGCGGTTGCGGCAAAAAGCCCGTGGCCGAGCCCGGGCCGTGATTTCCGTACCGCAAACCGCGTATGAAAGATACCTGTTCTCATATGAATCACTAAAAAATTGAGGAGTGGACATTATATGCAGTCAGTAGTTAGTAGTAAATAGTATGTAGTTAGTGGTTTTGAATGTACCAAACTGATGCGGTCGCATCAGTTTGGTACATGGCCTTCCAGGTTCAAATCTCCGGAGAGATACAGTGAGGCGTCGCCTCGCTGTGTTCTTGCCTAATGCCTTTTGCCTTTTTCCTACCAAATAGCCTTTACAAATTCCCCCCCCTGATACTTTGAATCTGGCGAGGTCTTTGTTGGAAAATTCTTCAGAGATTGACTCGCTGACAACCGTGAAAGGATCGTCCAGAAGAATATTGCTGATAGCTTGGCCACTGCCATGGGCTCCCCCGTGGCAGTGGATTTCCTTTTTGAACCGGTGAAATTCCCAAGGTCTCACGTCGGGAAGACGAATGCCGAGGAGACACCTTGCACATGCCAAGGAGTCACCTCGAAAAAAGTGGGTGCCTTGGGTATTTCCAAAATCTGCTATAATCCTCTTGGTGAGTTTCTACAGACTACTAACTACTAACTACAGACTATGATATTGACTTTTCACGAAGGCGCATGTGTACGCATCAGCGCGGGGGATACGACGCTCGTGCTGGGGCCCGTTTCAAAACAATCCAAGAACTTCAAGCCTACGAATTTCGGCGCGGATGTGGCGTTTGTCCCGCTCAATCATCCTGATATGAATGGTGTTGAGGAAGCGGGGCGAGGAGAAAAGGTACCATTCG
>JAUYLR010000061.1 GCA_030698935.1 bacterium | reverse complement strand
CAGATAATTGATTACCGCCATCCGCGCGGTTCCCACGTGACAGTACCCCGTCGGACTCGGCGGAATGCGGACACGGATATGATTTTTACTGCCTGTCATAGTCGTGTCCGTTTACGCGGGTTGACCCCGTTAGAAGTCAGGTGCAGAAAAGAATTTAGGAAATTCTTTTCTGCATATACGACATAGGGTATTTTCGGTAATGACTTTTTCATTTTTCGTGAGAATACATGCATATCCAGACTTCTAACGGGGCTGGTGCTCCAGCGCTGTTTCAATAATGATAGTCGCCAGCTTCCGCGCGCTTTCCGGGCGCGCGAATTCAAGAGCCGCTTTGGACATCGTGTTTCCTAATTCAGCGTTGCCTGCGATGCGGTCAATTTCGGCCAGAAGCAGGTGCGGCGTTACATTCCGCTGTTCCAAGACGACGGCAGCGCCCTCGCGCGCATACGAGTACGCGTTTTCTTTTTGGTCGTGCGAGATGTCCTCCGGTATCGGAATAAGTATGGATGGTTTGCCCCATGAGGCAATCTCAAAAATTGAGCCGCTGCCGGCGCGGGACACGATGAGCGCGGATATTCCCGCTGTCATCCGCAGAGCGAGGGTATTCAAAAGGCCGAATGCGCGGTACCGCTTGTCAAAGAAAGAATCCCGCAACACTAGCTTTGAAACCTTTGCCGTTTCTTCCAGATTCGCGGTACCAACCTGATGAACGATGTTGTACTTTTTTACCAATTCCGGCAAAGCGCTCAAAACAACGTTGTTGATGGCGACGGAACCTTGGGAGCCTCCCATAATGAAAATTGTCGGCACGGCCGAATCCAGCTTCAGAAACTCGTGCCCGCCCTCATTGGTCGGTTTTTCAATTTCCTTCCGGATGGGATGGCCTGTCCGCGCGATTTTATCGCGTACTCTCGCGGGGAATTGCGCGATGGCATCGGGATGCGCCACGGCAATCCAACGGGCAAATTTAGCCGACCACAGAGACACCCTCCCCGGTTCGGCATCGGCATCATAGATTACGACGGGAATCGCGAGTACCCGCGCGGCAAAGAGTGTCGGATATGCGGCAAATCCGCCCGTTGAGAAGACAACGTCGGGATACATACCGAACAGTTTGATTGTCGTGGTGATTATTCCCCACAGTGTCTTGAACACATCAAATATGTTCAGGATGCTTCCGTACCGCCTCATCCTGCCTGCGGATGTTTGGACATGAATAATATCGTGCTCGCGCAGGGTCTCAACATCAAAGGCGGCGGGGCCGACATAATACAGTTCCGGTTCTATCAGCGTCCGTTCCTTGCAAATATCCTCAATAGCCTCCGCTATCGCGATAAGAGGATAAAAATGCCCTCCGGTACCTCCGCCTGTGAGTACGATACGCATCAGCACAGTTTAACACACCCGAAAATCCCCAAGGTGCGACCTTGGGAGTGACTCTTTAAGGTCGCACCTTGGGGATTTTTGCTATTTTGATGTTGGGCTAACGGGAGGTGGAATGCTTTGAGATATTCAGGAGGATTCCGGCGCTTGCGAGGGAAATGAGCATGGCACTCCCCCCCTGGCTGATAAAGGTCAGAGGTATGCCGGTCAAGGGTGCAACACCCAGCATTGACGCGATGTTTACGAATGCCTCGCTCGCTAAGTATGTTGAAATGCCGACGCCCAACAGCATGCCGAACATATCGGGGGCGCGGGACGCAACCGTAAATCCGCGCAACGCGAATGCAAGAAAGAGCGCGACGATAGACACGCTCCCGATAAATCCCAACTCTTCTCCGGCCACGGCGAATATGGAATCCCCCATCGGTTCGGGAAGGTACGTAAATTTCTGAACACCCTGTCCGAATCCGCGTCCCCAGAAGCCGCCGGACCCTATGGCAATCAAGGATTGCCGTATCTGGTATCCTTCGGCCTGCTGATTTTGTGCCGGATAAAAGAATGTCACTACCCTGTCGCGGACGTGGGGTTTCGTCATAACGATGGCGCCGAATAGCACCGGCACTATGCACGCCACTATCGCGATGTGTCTCCACGGTACGCCCGCGGTGAGGAAAATCCCCAGTACCGCCAGCGTGATTATGCCGAGCGTTCCTATGTCCGGCTGCAGCAGCAGGATGAGCGATGGAAGGGCGAGGATGGCGATAAGGCCCCCTACCGTGTAAAGAACAGATTGCAGGCGGGCGCGGATGGCGGAGAAATATGCCGCGGCCATTATGACCGTCCCGATTTTCAGCGCTTCAGACGGCTGGAACGAAGTTCCGGCAAGCTCAATCCAGCGTCTCCCCCCTCCGTGCATAACGCCGATTTGCGGCAAAAAGACCGACGCTGTTGCAATAACGGCAAGCACAAAAAGGAGTGGCGCAAAGCGCCGCCACACGCGGTAATCCACGGTGCTTGTAATGATGAGCGCTATGACGCCAATGCCCATGCCCAATACCAGATGATTGAAAACGACGGATGATACGTTTCCGTTTCCGCGCGCGAGGTAGCCAAGCGCCGCGGATGCGAAAATCATGCCGCCTCCGATTAAAAGCGTGAAAATAAAAAGAGCCAGAGGCTTGTCTATATGTCCGCGTTGTTTTGCCATGGCCGGTCAGATTGAGACAAGGGCAACAATGACTCCGGCAAAAGCGAACACAACGGAAAGCACCCAGTAGCGCATGACGACTTTGTAGCCGGGCCAGCCGATGGCCTCAAAGTGATGATGGAGCGGGGCAATGCGGAAGAGCTTCTTGCCAAAAAACCTTTTTGAGACAACCTGCGCTATATCGGATGCGACAGTAGCCACAAGCAGCGCGCCGATGACGGGCAAAACCAAAATCCCGACTCCGCCGCCGAGATTGTCCGTCATAAACGCCACCACCGCTATCGTGAGCGTGAGACCCATTGTTCCCGTGTCGGACATGTAAAATCTGGCGGGCGGAATGTTGAACCACACGAACGCGAGGAGGCCGCCGACGACCGACGCGCAGAAGGATGCAAGGTCTATCTGATTCTGCGCAAAAGCAATGATGGCATACGAAGCGAACACAGACGCAAACACTCCCCCCGATAAACCGTCTATGCCGTCTATGACCCCCGACGCATACACCGCAAGCGAGACGAGGATAAACAGCGGCACGATGAGCCATCCGATTTCAAGCGGGGTTCCGAAGGGAATATTTAACGCCGTTACTCCAAGTTTTGACCAGAACCACCAGCCGACGTACGAAGAGAGAATAACGACGATGAACAGCCGGAGACGCAACGGCATTCCGCCGCTCTCCGGACGGATTACCATCAGGTCGTCTATGAGTCCCGCAAGCGCCCCTATGATGAGCGCCGCGAGCGGTATCCACGTCTGATTGCGGGAGAGAAAATCCAGCTGCAGGGTTTCCGCGCCCGGAACGAATCGCGCGACGATAGCGATACCGATAATGGTAAGCACGACGCTTCCCCATACCACAATGCCGCCCATCCGGGGCGCCCGCACCTCGCTCTCCTCATGAAGGCGGTAGAACTCCGATGCCTGCGTCCCGTCCAGCGCGGTTTTTCCGGGATGTTTTTTCCACGCCTTGTACTTGTACAGGTAGTGCGTGAGGATGGGCGTAGACAAAATTCCTATAGTGAATGCTGTCGCGGCCGGCACGAGGACTCTGACGAGGTCGGATATCATTTCCTCATTGTACCGCGAATTACCCTCGGGCGTACTTACCGGCCAAGCCCATACACCAAATTTGGCATTATGTCGCTGAAAGCAATTATTAAGAGTGGTTTATTGGATTGATATGCATGGCATGTTTAACAAAATCAGCTGAGGTGACACAGAAGCGATGCCAAAATTGGTGTCGGGGCAAACTACTCGCCGGAACGCGCTCCCGCGGAGCCTCCCGCGAGGTTTTTGCTCCGTTCCGCAACCGCAACCCTTGCCTTTGAGACAAGCTGGCGCATATCAGAAAAGCGCCCTTCCCGCGTGGAGCCGAGTACGACCGCTACAACGGGGTGAGCCGAGCCGGCGTCAAAAACAACCGCGAGATTGCCTCCCGCGAGGTCTGTGATACCCGTTTTCCCCATCATCAGCCCCGGTATCTCCCCGCGCACCTCATTGGTATTGAATGCTTTGGTAGTGCTTCGGCCGTCGGCGGAAGTCAGTGACAGGCCGTCGGCGGCGGTTTTGCTGAACACGGAAAGACGCTGTGATGCCGCATAGCCAAACAGAGTCGCTACATCCCGCGCAGAACCGTATGCGCCAGAAAGAGTCGGGCTGATATCAAGACCGCTCGCGTTCAAAAAGTATGTGCGCGCAAGGCCCAGTTGTTCCGCGAGGGCATTCATGCGCCAAATCGCGGCGAGGCCTTCAGGAGTATCCGGATACTTCTCCCGTATCGCATATTCAGCGCTGTCCGCAAGGATTTCCGCGCCTTCGTTGGACGAGGAAACAAGCGTGAAATCAATGATATCTTGCAACCGCCATTTCTCGCCCTTTGCCAAGCGCTCCGCGTTTCCCTTGGGTGCCGTGTCGCG
>JAUYLR010000056.1 GCA_030698935.1 bacterium | reverse complement strand
AAGCGCATATACCGCTTGGAAAAATTGATGAGCGAACGCTATTCGGGCGAGCTTGAAAAGTATACGAAGAAAGAACGGATGCTCATTGACCGCGAGATAACCGAGCTCCTTGCGCGATTTGGCGGGTTGGTGAAAATGCTTGAACTTCCCGCGGCTCTGTTCATCGTTGATACGCGGCGTGAGGAAACGGCGGTGCGCGAGGCGAACCAGCTCGGCATCCCCGTCATCGGCCTCTCCAGTTCGGACTGCGACTTTTCCATGGTGCAATTTCCGGTGCCCGCGAACGACACCTCGGTGCGAAGCATCCGTCTTGTGACGGAAGCGATTGCGGAAGCGTTTGAGAAGGGAAATAATAGACCTGACGCGACCCCGTTGAAGTAGATATATTGTTTTTACCGTGTGGCTCAGGGTGAGCCGATAAAGGGGAAATAATTTCAAATTTCGAATTTGTAATTTCAAATTAAACCAGTTACAGATTCCGGAATATTAAATGATGTATAATGATTTTAAACATTTTAAATTCATTCATTATTTAAAAATTAGACATTTGTAATTTGACATTAACTAATATGGAAATAACAACGGAGCTTATCAAATTATTGCGGGATGAAACGGGCGTTTCCGTCATGCAGTGCAAGAAAGCCCTGCAGGAAGCCGATGGAGATGTGGAGAAGGCGAAAATAATTCTCCGCAAGCAAAGTTCGTCTATTGCATCAAAAAAGTCTGACAGAACGCTTGGCGCGGGTGTGGCTTCCGCCTACACACATGCGGGAGGGTCCGTCGTGGGGGCAGTCGTACTTCTATGCGAAACCGATTTTGTCGCGAAGAACGAGGAATTCGCAAAACTTGCGTACGGGATTGCGATGCATGTTGCGGCCATGAATCCGCAATTCAAATCGCGCGCGGATGTGCGGGAAGAAGACAAGCGGGCGGCCATAGAGGTGTTTGAGAAAGAGGCCGCAAGTCTTCCGGAGGCGGTGCGCACGCGTGCCGTAGAGGGCAAGATTGAGAGTTACCTCAAAGAGCGCATTCTTTTGGAACAGCCGTTTGTGAAAGACTCAACAATCACTGTCAGGGGTCTGATTGATTCAGCTGTCCAAAAATTCGGCGAGAAAATAGAAATCGTGAGATTTGAGAGACTATCGGTAAAATAAGGTTACAGGTGTTAGGGTATAGGTTACAGTACACTCAAAGCAGCAAAAGACGTTCATTGCATGTATTACTAAAACCTAAAACCTATTCCCTGAAACCTGTTCTTATGATTTTTCCAGCCATCGTCTTTTTCATCTCATTGCTCGGAATCGCAGGCTTGTTCATCGCGAAACACTTTGAGGAGCGCCATCAAAAAGTAGCGCTTTCTTCTCTGCTACGCGAACGGGCGGATGAACACGCGATTCAGCTCAAAGCCCTGCTTTTGGCGAAACGGGCAGACGTCGCAAAGCTTCCGGGTACTCTCCTGCATCTGGGGCATGTCGCAGTACACGCGGCGGCGCTTGAGGCGGCCCGATTCGCCCGCTTTCTTGAAACGCAGGCGCACCGCCTCGCGGACTTTGTCTCCCATAAGCATCATTTTAAAAAGCGGGAAACGCGTTCGGAATTCTTGAAGCAGGTAAGCGAGCATAAAAACGGCAGTTCCGATGCGGACAGTAGTCAGAACGGCGGCGAAAGATTATAGTACTCTCACGCCGCCTTAGCTCAGTTGGTAGAGCAACACTTTTGTAAAGTGAAGGTCCCCGGTTCGAGTCCGGGAGGCGGCTCCGAATTGAAACGAAAGAGATGACTCCAGTCTTACACACCGCGCGAATTAATGTAGTTGGTCAATTCAGCGGAAAAGTTGATTGAACGCGTGAATAACTGAAGCGACGAAACCGGAAGGCCCTCGGGCGGATGGAGGCGGGGGAGGCGGTTCCGAAGATGGCGGAGGAGGCGCACTTCCGCCGGTTTCAATTGGAGGCGGAGTTCCGTCCGGCGGAGGCGCGAAAGAAGATGAGGGAGCTGTGCCGGATTCTCTGAACTGTTGATCCAACGGCGGCTGTCCTCCCATCATTTCTCTTGGCGGTTCTCCGGGCACTCCCTGCATTTGTTGTTGCGCGCCCTGATATTGCTCCTGATACTGGCGCTGATATTCTCCGCGCGCCTGCTCTTCGTATTGCTTCTGAAACTCGGGTGGCATCATGCGCGCTCCATCCGATTGGAAGTCCCTTGGATTCGGCATTTGCCGTTCATCCGGCCGGAACCCGCTTTCGGGCGGACGGTTCCCGTCTTCTCGCGACCCTCCTTGTTCTTTGAATGCATTTGGATTATTTTCAAACAACCTCTTGCACTCTTCCTCGGATTGGCAAGGCATGTTCCCCGGCGGGACTTCAAATCCCCTGCTTTCCATCGCGCGGTCTTGCCCGAAGTCCCTTCCGTCCCCGGGCGGAGGCCCAAATCCCTGCTCGCCGTTGGGCGGAGGCCCAAATCCTCTACACGCTTCCGGATTGGATTCGCATAAAGCTTTACACTCCTCCGGAGATGCGCACCCTGCTGGGCCTCTGCCGCCCTCGCCGTTCTGGGGCCCGAATCCCTGCTCTCCGCGTTTCTCGGCAAATCCGTTTTCCTCGGCAAATTTCATGCATTCTTCACGGTGCTCGGGGCCATCACAAAACGTCCTGCACTCCTCGCCCTTGCACCCGCCCGGACCGGTCATTTCTCTGAACCCCTTTGCGCGCTCCGCGTCTTCCTTGCTCATGAATCCGTTTTCAACCGCAAACGCGGTGCATTCTTCCGCATGTGCCCCGTCCTCGCAGTAGTTTCGGCATTCCTGGCCACGACACCCTCCCGGCCCCGGTTTATTTCCCATTTTTCTCGCTCCTTCGGCCTCATCTTTTGACATCATTCCGTTTTCCTCCGCAAACGTTACGCACGCATCCATATGAGCGGGGTCGTCGCAGTACGTTCTACACTCCGCGCCGACGCATCCTCCGGGGCCCGGTTTCCCCATAAATTTTCGCGCCTGCTCCAGTTCCTCGGGAGACATCAGTCCGTTCTCCTCGGCAAATTTGAAACATTCCTCGCCGTGGGCGGGGTCGTCGCAATACGTCTTGCACGCTTCGCCTCGGCAGCCGCCGGGACCGTCGCGGTTGCCCATCTTGCGGGCCATTTCGGCCTCTTTTTCCGTCATAAATCCATTTTCCACGGCAAATGCCACGCATTCATCCATGTGGCCGGGAGTTTCGCAATATTGTTTACACGCCTCCCGCTTGCAACCGCCGGGCCCCGGCTTGTCGCCGAGTTTTTTCGCGCGCTCCAACTCCTCTTTCGGTATGAGATTATGTTTTTCTGCGAATGAAATGCATTCTTCAAAACGTCCCTCGCCGTCGCAATACGCGCGGCATTCTTTCTCGCTTCTGCACCCGCCGGGGCCTCCGTTCGTCCGCACTTCGCGCGCAACCGCAATTTCATTCTCCGGAATAAGCTTGTGCTTTTGCGCGAAATCCAAACATTCGTCAATGTTGCCCTCCTCATCACAGTACGTCTTGCACTGAAGCCCGACGCATCCGCCGGGGCCCTTTTGCGTCCCTATCGTGCGGGCGATTTTCACCTCCTCCTTGCTCATGAGTCCGTGCGATTCCGCGAACGAAATGCAGGAATCGTGGTTTACGGGGTCGTCGCAATACGTTTTGCACTGTTCTTTAGATGTGCAGTTGCCGAGTTCCGGAATGGGGAAGGTAACCGTACTTTCTTGCGCGAAGACGACGCCGGCGAGAAGCAGGGTTCCCGCGAAGATTCCGAATGCGCCAAATTTGTTACGCATGGTGTTATTGGAAGGGGTTAGTCTTCACGTTTTCGTAAGGGTTTGTCTTCACATCCTCAAGCGGGTTCGTCTTTATCTCCGCGAACGGATTCGCCGTCTCTTGCGCGGCTTTATCCGCCTCTGCCTTTGCCGCGGTTACTGCGCCTTCCCATCCGCGGTCGTACCCGAGGTAGTACCCCCCAGCAAGTCCCAAGATTAATCCCGCAACCGCCCCAATCGCCACTTTTGTATTGTCCATAAGAAATATTAGAGTTGTTAAAGTATGTCTATAGTATAGCCCCCTATTTCGGTGCGAGTCGGTGGAGTGTTGATAAGCCGATGCATCCCGACACGACACATCCGGAACATCCCTAGGATTATCCCTAGGGTAATAACACAGACTCTCGTGTACTTATGTTAACCGGTCGGATACAATAAGTACATAAAATCCAGTCGGCCGAAGCGCTTTAAGTATGTATATAAAAGTGCGCGTGAAAACGGGGCAGAAAAAAGAGAGCGTTGAACCAGGGTCAAAAGGCGTCTTTAAGATTGGAGTAAAAGAAAAAGCGGAACGCAATTCCGCGAATGCGAGAGTCATCAAAATAATCGCCGAGCGCCTCGGGGTTCCGGCAAAAAAAGTGAGGATAGTAAACGGGCATCACTCGCGGTCCAAGATACTTGCGATTTCGGAGTAAGGGCGGGGCAGTTTCTCGTTCCCTAAATCCGGACAAAATAATCCCGCTTCCTCATGCATAACCTCAATGAAACGCGAACGGAGTTGAGATACAATTTCCGCGGAGAGCCATCCAAAGGGCCCTGTAGTATACTGGTGCAATCGTAAATGACATGGAAGAATACATTACAAACTCTGTGTATGCGTTACGCACTAAAAAGGGCATGACCCAAGAAGAACTTGCAGTGCAGGCAGGCATTACGCGCCAGACCGTTATCTCCATTGAGAAAGGCAATTACACGCCGTCCGTACTATTGGCGCTTAAACTCGCCTTCATTTTTAAAGTGCCCGTAGAAGACATCTTTCGCATTTCATATGGCAAATAAACTCTTTCACATAACCACGGCAGTTGTTCTCGTGATGCTCCTCGTTCTGCTCTCGGACCCCTTCATGCTATGGATGCCCGCGCAGGCGCAAACGGCGGCGCTTCTCGGTGCGGCGATACTTGCGTGCCTCTGGGCCGGATTCGTCATGTATGAAAGCGCGCATGATGAGCGGGAGGCCATTCATAAAATGCACGCAGGCCGGGTGGCGTATCTCACGGGCATTGCAATACTGACGCTCGCACTCGTTTTTCAGGGGCTCGCGCACGACATTGATCCGTGGGTCTCTGCGGCTCTTGCCGCGATGGTGATTTCCAAGCTTGCCGCCCGCTTGTATCTGGAGCGTTACAAGTAGGTGTGTATAAGTGTGTAAAGCCGCCTTTACATTTATTTTGCGTCCTCTATACTTGAGTAGTGTCTATTATTAATTAGCACGCAATCGTATGGATATGAAACAGATAATAATTATTAGCGCGGCGGTCGTTATTCTTGGCGCGGGCTGGTTCGTAATTTCCGGTTCAAAATCCGGCGGCACCGCCATGATGAATGCCGGTCTCGCTCCGGCAGAGCAGACGGGCGAAACAATGGCGCCGAAAACGGAGGACACAATGGCAAAAGATGAAGCCGCAACGGACGCGACGACGGAGAAAGCAGGTGGAATGATGAAAGCGGGTTCTTATGAACCCTATTCCGCGGAGAAAGTCGCTGCGGCGGGGGATAGCAAGGTTCTCCTCTTTTTCCACGCGGACTGGTGCCCTCTATGCCGGCCGCTTGATGCGGACATCACCGCAAACCTGTCCAAGATTCCTTCGGGCATTGCAATTCTCAAAGTGAATTATGATACCGAGACCGCACTGAAGCAAAAATACGGCGTGACATATCAACACACGATAGTGGAGGTTAACTCTTCGGGAACGATGATAAAGAAGTGGACAGTAATCAATCCAACGCTCGCCGCGACAATTGCGGAAATACAATAGCATGGCGTTTCTCATCGTCTCATTTATTGCGGGTGTGCTCACGGTGCTTGCGCCGTGCATTCTGCCCCTGCTGCCGGTCGTTATCGGCTCCTCCGCGTCGGGGAGGAGCCGGTGGACTCCGTACATCGTGGTGGCGTCTTTAGGCGTTTCAATAATCCTGTTCACCTTCCTTCTAAAGGTGTCTACGGCGCTCATTATGGTTCCGCCGCAATTCTGGTCGTATCTCTCCGGAGGTATTCTGGCCGCTTTCGGACTCGTTCTTTTCTTTCCGGGGTCGTGGGAGAAATTACCGGGTGTCGCGAAACTTCAATCCGGTTCGGGCAAACTTGTCGGCAGCGGCTATCAGCGCAAGAGTATGTTCGGCGATGTATTAATAGGAGCGGCGCTGGGTCCCGTGTTCTCCGCGTGCTCGCCGACGTACTTCGTTATTCTCGCATCGGTGCTGCCTGTTTCTTTTGCCTTGGGCACCGCCTATCTTCTGTCCTACGTTATCGGGCTTTCTCTTGTGTTACTGATGATAGCGCTTCTCGGGCAGCGTTTCGCGGACCGTCTCACGGGTATTTCTAATCCGCGCGGTTACTTCAAACGGGGCATCGGCATCGTCTTCATAGTCCTCGGATTCCTCATAGCATCCGGTTATGAAAAGAAAATTGAGATTGCCATTCTTGACAGCGGCTATTTGGACATTACCCGCATAGAGCAAACGCTCTTGGAGAGAGTGAGATAAATTATGAAAGCGGAATATGTTATCGGGTGCGCGGTGGCGGGTCTCTTAGTAATAGGGCTCGTTGTGCTTTACGGTTTCTACGCATCTCCGATGCCCAAACAACAATTTTTGAATAACACGGTCAAGGCCGCCTTTGCGCCGCGGGAGGTCTACAAGGAAATCGCCAGTCCTGCCGGTTTCGTCAATACCGGCAAAAACGCGGACGGGACCGACAAGGCGATTTCCATAGGAGCATTGGTCGGGGAAAAGGTGATACTTATAGATTTCCTGACGTACAGTTGCATCAATTGCCAGCGCACGTTTCCGTATCTGAACGCATGGTATGAAAAGTATAAAGAGCAGGGGTTGGAAATAGTCGGGATACATACTCCGGAATTTGCTTTTGAGAAGGATATCAATAACGTGCGGAAAGCGATGGAGGATTTCGGCATCACGCACCCGATAGTTCTTGATAACGACTACGCGACATGGCGAGCATACGGCAACCAATACTGGCCAAGAAAATATCTGATTGATATACGCGGCAACATTGTCTACGACCACATTGGCGAGGGAGGGTATGAGGAGACAGAAATGAAAATCCGCGAATTGCTTGCGGAGCGGGCAAAGGTTCTCGGCGAAGACATGCCTGCCGGCGGGGGATTGGCGGCACCCGCTATTCCGGAGAAAGGGAATGCGGCCAAGAGTCCCGAAACCTATTTTGGCTCCTTGAGGAACGAGTACCTTGCAAACGGTACCCCCGGCCGTAGGGGGGAGCAGGAATTCACCGTACCGGGAAATTTCTCTCAAAACGCGCTGTATCTTGGCGGTGTATGGAACATAATGTCGGAATACGCCGAGGCAGTTTCAGCCGCATCGGTTGTATACAAATACAATGCGAAGGAAGTCTATCTTGTTGCTGATGCGGATACCCCCATTAGTGTCAAAGTATTTCAAGACGGCGAACCGGTCGGAGCCGGCCGCGGGGAGGATGTGAATGCGGAGGGCGTCGCGATAATGAAAGAAAGCCGGCTCTACAAGATAATACGCAACACAACTCCCGGAGAACACCTGCTTGAACTGCGAATAGAAGGAAAGTACCTGCGGCTCTACGCGTTCACATTCGGATAATGCGTCCGAATGTTACACTGGAGATGTAATGGAGGCGTATAGTTCATATCAGAGCTTAATAAAACCCGACTGGGCGCCGCCGAGTTGGCTTTTTGGGCCGGTGTGGAGCGTGCTGTATGTCCTCATCGCGGTGTCGTTCGGAAAAGTTTTCTGGATGGCGTGGCAAAAACAAATCCCCGCCCTTGTCGCCGTGCCGTTCGTGCTGAATCTCGTTTTTAATTTCTCGTTCACGTGGCTCCAGTTCGGACTCCAGAATAATTACCTCGCCGCACTGGATGTCATTCTCGTTCTCGCAACATTAGTTTGGGCGATGCTCGCGATTTACCCGCATGTAAAGTGGATTGCGTACGCGCAGGTTCCGTATCTTGTTTGGGTTTCCTTCGCGACGGTGCTGCAACTAACCGTTACCTTTTTGAACGGATGATTTGTTCGCTGCTCGGCGGGTAAGAGTATGTTGAAATGAAATGTATGACGGAGATGCAAGAAATGCCACAATCAATCCGACTCACCGTTCGCTACGATGGTGTGCTTCAGAAAATAACGGGGCGCGCGGAGGATACTGTTTACATGAGTGAAGGTTCGGTCTTTGCGTATCTTCTCCAGAATGTTTTTATGGAGCATCCGGATATTGAAAAACGCTATCCGCCGGGCGTTTTGAGCATGTTTCTGAACGGCGCTCCTCCAAAAACGTACATCCCGCTTTGTGACGGCGACATCGTTGTGTTCGGAGTTCGGCATTTCTGACCCGCTTAACGAGATGTTTAGGCCGCAAACAATGCTCTCGTATTCTTAAGAATACGAGAATGATATGAGACTACTGCCGGGGTGACGTGCGGGGGAAGGGTGGATGGCGGGCAAGGAAATAGGTAGAAATGTCATTTCAACGTTTTGCAAAACGTTTGAATGACATGGAGAGAAAACGGAGGGGAGGGGAAAGTTTGTAGCCTCTTACTACACCCTATCCCCTAAAACCTAGTACCTGGCCCAGTGGTTCCCTAAAGGGACCGGAGGAGTACAATGAGCCCTAACGTTTTTGAGTGCATTATTTATGTCAGATATTGCTAAATTTCAGAAAATGGTGGTGGCTTTCCGAGACGCTCGGGATTGGAAACAGTTCCATAATCCAAAGGATATGGCGCTTTCTTTGGTTTTGGAGGCGGCGGAAGTGATGGAACATTTTCAATGGAAAACGTCGGCAGAAGTGCAGGCGTATCTTAAAGAGCATAAGGGCGAGGTGGCGGAAGAACTTGCTGACGTGTTGCACTGGATTGTGTTAATGAGCCATGATATGGACATAGACCTTGCAAAAGCATTTGAAGCAAAAATGAAGAAGAACGAGAGAAAATATCCGGTGGAGAAATCAAAGGGCAGGCATACGAAATACACCGCTCTGTAGGCCTATGACGGAAATAAAAACGTTTCCCTTCGAAAAAGAGAGGGGGCAGTTCAGTTCATCTTGTCTTCTGAACTTCCTTCCACGCTCTCACTCATCGGATTCTTCAATAAGTTTCCCCATTACGCCATAAGTGCGCAGGTTAGCTCCTCTCATGCCGTTGTGAAAATTTGCTATGTCTTTAGCAATTGCACGAGGGTTCTCCCCCTCGTGAGCCTCAAAAGTAACCTTGATTGTTGCGGTATAGGTTTTGATTGATTCCATATAAAAATAATCCCAGATCTTTCATGCTGTGCAAGTTGTTTCTGTGGATCACTTTTTGCGTTGGATCTTCTCGTGCGGAAGTGCTAGATTGTAGCCACTATGTCGCAGTTTAATTGGAAAGCTTTCTCAAAACTGATTCGGAATTCATTCCATTTCTTCTCAAAACACAGTCGCGTGCCAATCAATGCGGATCGGTGGGAAGAACTTATTTTCACCACACTGCGCGATATGGGGGAGACATATCAAGGCGGGGAACCGAAGTGGGTGCGCGGCTCGCATGCTCCCGGAGCCGATGTTTGGACAGATAAATTTGCCATATCGGCGAAGTCCGGGTCACTAAAGAACGGATTTCTCGTGCTGTCATCCTGTCGTCTTACGAGATTTAAGAACCTTGGAGAGATGATCACGTTTCTTGATGGGCAAGCCGGCAAAAATTTTGATTTTTATCTATGTTGCGCCAGA
>JAUYLR010000052.1 GCA_030698935.1 bacterium | reverse complement strand
GGCTATTGATAATCTGCAAAAAGGTGCGGCGGGACAGGCGATACAGAACATGAACATTATGTCGGGCTTTGAAGAAACAGCCGGGCTATGATGAACCCCGTTAGAAGCCTACTTTCTGGACTTCAAACAAAGGAACGCGGTGGCGAAACAATAATCAACATTACTGTATGAAAGCAAAAGCTTCTAACGGGGCGAGAACAATTTCCGGCGGTGTAACCGCCCCCAAGGGCTTCAAAGCGAACGGTCTGCATTGCGGCATAAAGAATTCCAACAAGAGCGACCTCGCGCTTATCTATTCCGAAAAACCGTGCACCGCCGCGGGCGTGTTTACCACAAACAAAGTTCATGCTTCGTGCGTGGCAATCAGCCAAGCGCATTTGAAATACGGGCATGCGCAGGCGATTATCGCCAATTCCGGAAATGCCAATTGCATGACGGGGAAAAAGGGATTTGCGGATTCGCGCGCAATGGCTGCTGCTGCTGCTGCGGGCTTGGGTCTCACCGAAAAGGATGTATGCGTTGCTTCAACGGGAGTCATCGGGCATCCGCTGCCGATTAAGAAAATAGTGAACGCCGTCCCCGCCCTCGTTAAAGGATTACGCGCGAAGGGAAGCAAGAATGCGGCACGCGCGATTATGACGACAGACAGCACGCTCAAAGAGGTCGCGGCGGAATTCACGATAGGAAAGAAACGCGTACGCATCGGAGCAATCGCCAAAGGCGCCGGCATGATTCATCCGGAAATGGCGCTTGCACCGCACGCCACAATGCTCTGCTTTGTTACAACCGACGCGTCTATCGCGCCCGCGGCTTTGCGCGCGGCACTTGATAGCGCGACCGGAAACTCGTTCAACATGATTACGATAGACGGAGACATGTCCACCAACGACATGGTGCTCGTGCTCGCAAACGGAATGGCGGGAAATACAATGATTGCCGCCGGTTCCAAAGATGCCCGCATTTTCGGAGAGGCGCTTGAAACTCTCTTTCTGAAACTGGCGTGCGCAATGGTGCGCGATGCCGAAGGCGCAACGAAGTTTGTGGCGGTCACGGTCAAGAATGCGCAGAGCGCCGCGGATGCCCGCACCGTAGCGCGCGCGGTTTCTTCTTCCACGCTCGTGAAGTGCGCGCTTTTCGGCTCCGACCCGAATTGGGGACGGGTCGCCGCGGCCGCGGGCCGCGCGGGTGTCTCCGTTGATGCGTGGAAGATGAAAATCTACCTCGGGAGCGAGTTGGTGCTCAAAAACGGCGGACCGGTTTCCAAAAAAGCCGGCGTCCTTGACCGCATATTCGGCAAGAAAGACATTACGATTACGGTTGACCTGCGCACGGGGACGCATTCCGCCACGGCGTATACATGCGACTTATCCACCGCGTACGTTGAGCTTAATTCCGCGTATCACACATAATAACTGCGCGTATGGATCCCGTTAGAAGTTGCGGAAGTTCAAAGTGTGCTACATTAGCTATGTGTTTCGTATTGGTCGAGAGTTTACTGTGTCTAGATTTTGAGTCGGAAGCGCAAGCTTCCTACCTGCCCGCCAAAGCCAGCGCGGTGGAAGCGGCTCAATAAACAAACGCTATGAACTTATTAAATAATCAAGCTTGTCAGCATCGCAGCTTCAGGCGATGGCAGGCGGGCTTCTAACGGGATGGACCAAAAAATCATTCATAAGGCGGACGTGCTCATTGAGGCGCTTCCGTACATCCAAAGTTATTACGGAAAAACCATCGTCATCAAATACGGCGGGGCGGCGATGACCGACAAGAATATCCGCCGCGACGTTTTGCGCGATATCGTGTTCATGAATTATGTCGGCATGAGGCCGATTCTCGTCCACGGCGGCGGGCCTTCGGCGAGCGCGCGCCTCAAAGAATTGGGAAAAGAGGTAAAATTCGTGAAAGGCTACCGCGTCACCGACAAGGAAACGATGAGCGTTGTTGAGGAAGAGTTTATGAAGATAAATGCGGAAATCGTGCAGGAGCTAACGGCGCTCGGCTCGGCGGCAATTTCGCTCTCCGGCAAGGAAGACCGCTTCATTCAGGTTGTAAGGCACGCGCCCATAGAGGGAGAGGACATAGGATTTGTCGGCGAAATAAAGAACATCAACAGCGATGTCCTCCAGAAAATAATCGCGAGCGATATTATTCCCGTCATTCCGCCCATCGGCATCGGGGTTAAAGACGACCTGCCGTACAATATCAACGCCGATCAGGTTTCGGCCGAAATTGCAAAAAGCCTGCGCGCGATGAAATTTGTCGTTCTCACCAATGTAGAGGGAATTCTCACGGATATGAACGACCCGTCGTCGCTCCTCTCGCACGTGAATGCCGAAGAAGCGAAGAAAATGATTGATTCCGGCGTGATTTCGGGAGGCATGATACCGAAGGTGAACGCCTGCCTGCACGCGCTGGACAAGGGCGTCAAGAAAGCCCACATTATTGACGTACAAGTTCCGCACGGAATACTCATGGAGATATTTACCGATGAGGGCATCGGTACGGAAATCGTC
>JAUYLR010000050.1 GCA_030698935.1 bacterium | reverse complement strand
CAAGGTCGTGCGCGAAATCCTCGGAGGTGAGGACCACCATGAGCGCGCGTATCAAACTGTACCCTTTTTCTTTCCAGATGTTGGGCAGGCGGAATGTAAGGAATTTGTCCCTGCCAAGAAGATTCTTCTTGAGATATGAGTGGTGTTTTGCAAACAGCTTGTCTATGACGGATTCGTCGGCGTATTTTCCCTCCCAATCCCACATGAATTCCTGCGCGCCCATATCGCGCAGACACACGATGCATTCTTCCGGCTCTTCGTGCACTCCGACGAAAGCGCTTCCCTCCTTCCAAAAAGGGCTGTGCGCGTTGTCGGGGTGCTGGGTCGCCATTGTCGCTGGAATGTTTCTTTTCATATTAGAACGACTGTCCGGGCAAACAGGTAGCATACTACCAGAACAGGGCCGGCAAACAAACGCCGCCTTTACAAAGGAAGGGGCGGGATTATGCGTTCACTAAACGACTCCAAATTTTTTCCCTACTTTCGTGAATTTTTCAACCGCTTCTTCAATATCTTCTTTCGTGTGTGCCGCTGATATCTGCACGCGGATGCGCGCTTTGCCTTTGGGAACGACGGGAAATGCAAACCCGATGACGTAGATGCCTTCATCAAACAGCGCCTTTGCCATTTCCACCGCCTTTTTTTCATCGCCGAGCATAATGGGCGTTATCGGGTGTTGCGAATTGGGAACGGAAAAACCATTCTTTTTCATTAACTCGCGGAAATATCTTGTGTTTTCCCACAATCGCTCGCGGAATTCCGGGTGCTTTTTCAAATGATTGATGACGAAGAGCGATGTGCCCGTTACCGCCGTGTCCAGAGAATTTGAGAAAAGGTACGTCCGCGAGCGGTTGCGCAGATAATCTGCCGCTTCTTTGTGCGTCGCAGTAAATGCTCCGCCCGCGCCGCCGAGCGCTTTGCCAAATGTTCCCGTGACGAAATCCACGCGCTGGGCGACGCCGCAATGTTCCGGCGTGCCCCCGCCGTTCTTACCCATCACGCCTGTCGCGTGCGCATCATCCACCATGACGAGCGCGTCGTACTTGTCCGCAAGGTCGCAAATTTCTTTGAGCGGAGCGATGTCGCCGTCCATACTGTACACGCCGTCGGTGGCGATAACGCGCAAACGCTTGCCAACCGATGCTTTGAGTTTCTCTTCCAAATCCACCATGTCCATGTGCTTATAGACCGCCCGCTCCGCCTTTGAGAGGCGCACCGCGTCAATGATGGATGCGTGATTCAGTTCGTCGCTGATTATCACATCCTGCTCGCCGAAAAAGGTCTGGAAAAGTCCGACATTCGCCATAAAGCATGAGGAGTACAGAACGGCATCTTCCGCTCCGATGAGCTCCGCTACCGCGCGCTCCAAATCTTTATGCACGGTTTGCGTGCCACAAATGAATCGCACAGAGGCAAGTCCAAATCCCCATCTTTTAACCGTCTCTTCGGAAGCCTTTTCCAAAAGCTCTGTCCCCGCTAATCCGAGGTAATTATTCGCGCAGAAGTTCAGGTACTTCTTGCTTCGCCCCGCCGAAGCTTTACGCGAAGGGGGGCCCGCAACCGTAATCTCCCGCCCCTGCGCTGATTCCAAGACTCTTTCAGTCTTGTATGTGCCGTTTTCTTTTGCAGCAGCAAGTTCAGTTTTAAGAATGGATTTGAGATTACCGTACATACCTTAGCCGTTCACTTTAAATATTATTTTCGGATTCTCACTCATCGCCTTCTCAAAACTCTCCGGCGTGAATTTCTTGAAATCAAGAATCGTCCCCTTCCCTTGTTTCAGAATGACGTTCCAAATTGCGTCCTGAACGCCATTGGTTTTGTCGGAAAGTACGCGCTGGGCGATTTGCCACGTGCGGAAAATGCGGCGGCCGATGATACCGTGAATCGTGAGCCCGCGGACAATGACGGTGCGCGAGAAATCCGGAATGGTGAAATCGCCGTCTTTGATGCCGAAGGCAACCACATGCCCGCCGCGGCGCGTGGAGAGAATGCAGTTGTTAAGCGAGGAAGGCGGGCCCGCCATCTCCATTGAAATATCCACGCCCTTGCCGTAGGTAAGTTTCATAATATGTCTAACGGCTTCTGTATCGTGGTCCCACTCATTTTTCTTGTCGGTCTTTTTAATGAGGATGCACTCGTGCGCGCCGAGCTCTTTCGCCATTTTCAGATTTTCCGGGCTTATGTCGACGGCGATAATCTTTGATGCGCCAAATGCTCGCGCAAACAGGACTGAAAAAAGACCGACTGGTCCGCATCCAAAAACCGCGACGCGCTGTCCGCGGTAATCTACGCATGTCGTAGCATGCACCGCATTGCCTATCGGATCAAAAATAGAGCCTATCTCGGGGCGAATTCGCCTCTTATCTATTGCCCATAAGTTTCTCGCAGGAATTTTGACGTACTCCGCGAAAATGCCGTTGATTGAAATGCCGAGTATCGCTTCGTTCAGGCAGACGTGCCCCTCTCCGATGCGGCACTGGTAGCAGCGTCCGCAGGTGACATGCGAGTCGCCCGAAACGAAACTCCCCTTTTCAATTTTTGCAGGATTCTTTTCGTCGGGGTCGTAATACAGACG
>JAUYLR010000033.1 GCA_030698935.1 bacterium | reverse complement strand
TACCCAGAGGCGCATTAAGCGGAGGACGGCGGCACTCCCATTGACTTTCACTTTGGAGCTCGCACCCGTCTTCCGCGTTGTGCGTCTTGCTTATATGCAAACAGTTTAGTACGTTCCTGCGACCTGCCTGCCAGTAGGCAGGGCTCCAAAGTACGAAATGGGACGCGGAACGAACGTTCCATTCCCACACCACATTCCCACATCCCCCTTTTAGGGGCAGGAATCAGTATTGCTTCGAGCATCCTAGCGTACGCGTTAAGCAATATATGTGTTTAAAGCTTGAAATGAGCCCGCAGTGGTTTATCGAACTCTATTGCATCGGCAATGACGTACAGCAGCTCTCTTCCTATCCGCATTTCCGTTTTTAGGATTGCGACTATTTCTTCGCATTCATAGGGGTGCACCCAGACGCTGTCCTGCAAACGATAAAATCCGAGCCCCTGCATAAGACGGCGCACTCTGTCTCGCAGAGGCCGTCTTTTTTCCGAGATATCAAATATCACGAGACGCCATCGGCCGTCCCAGCGCAGCGGTTTTCGTATGTGGTGGGTTCCGCTCGCAATTGAAGATGCGACCTTCCTGCCTTTTTCCGTTAACCGCATATGGGTTTTCCCGTGCCGCGCGACGAATTCTATCAAGCCCTTGCGCTTGAGCCTTGACGCCGTTTCCCGCAGGCGCTTCCTTGGATCGCGGCTGATAATCGCTCCAAGATCGATATATCTCAAGAGCTGCAATGTCTTTGGTGCCGCCGCCGCAAGCGTTAGAACCCCGCCTATTACCAACGCGCCTAGGATCATGGACTCAATCTGTCCTCTGCGAGCGCGTTTCTTCGTCCTCGCCTCAAGTTTCCCCGACATGTTGCTTATCATATCCTATAGGATGCGTTAAGCAATAGACCTCTTATGCGTGGAAAAGATCCGTAAAGAAATGATCGGAATGCCCGGGCGAAAAGTTTTTGAACCGGCGAATATAATACTAAGAAATCCAAAGATCTTTCCAACCGCTGCGCGCCAGCCCCGTTAGAGATAGTTTTTAACTCGTGCAGTAAACAAAAATAATTCATGTTAAGAAAAAATTTCTCGTAAAAGCAATTTTGGAAAGATTTCTAACGGGGTGAAAGTTATCCACTTTTGTGAACGCAAAATATTTATTTGCCCCGCATCGGTGCAATAATGATATAGAAAACGCATCTTCGCGTCTCAAAGTTGCGCAAGTGCGGGTCGATATTAGCACTGACAGGTATCCAATAATGATATGGCAGCAAAAAAGAAAAAGAAGGCGAAGAAAAAGAAGCACCGCTAGTGTTTCTCCTCAAAGCAATCTCCCCGAAATGGGGAGATTGCTTTTTGTCATGAGTATTCCTAAGAAGTGTACGTTGCGTCATTGCGAGCAACGCGAAGCAATCCAGGGGCATTAAGATGTTCGGAAAAAGGAGAAGCGCGTCGTCATTCGTGCATACATTCAGGGTGGGGAGCAGTGTTTCTCGACCTGTATTTCTCTCTGGATTGCTTCGCGTTGCTCGCAAAGACAAGCCGATGGGGTATGCATCGGCATCTGTAGACGAGGTACCGGTGTGTTTCCGTTCACCGGCGAATCGCTAAAACGTTTCGTTTAGGGTAGGATTAGCCATTATGTCATTCTGGAAAGGCCTGTTGGGAGACGAAAATACCGCCGCGCTCAATCGTGCAAAACCGATTGTTCCCCTCGTGCAGGCTTTTGAGGAGGAAATGCGTGCTCTCACTCTCGGCGGATTGAAGGAGATGACGCAATCATTGCGCGCGGAACGGGAGTCCGGCAAGACCCTTGATGATATTGCCCCCAAGGCCTTTGCCCTCGTGCGGGAGGCATCCGTGAGGACACTGGGCCAGCGCCATTTTGATGTCCAGCTCATGGGCGGCATGATTCTTCACAACGGCGACATCGCGGAAATGCGTACCGGCGAGGGAAAGACTCTTGTCGCGACCTTGCCCGCGTACTTAAATGCGCTTGAGGGCAAAGGCGTGCACATCGTTACGGTCAACGATTATCTTTCACGGCGCGATGCGGTGTGGATGGGGCAGATATATTTTGCGCTCGGTCTCTCGGTCGGGGTCATCAACAGCGAAAGTTCGTACCTGTACGACCCTTCGCAGGTCTCCTCCGAAGCCTTGGCGAAGGAGGACGCCGAACGAGACGCGACAGGCGGTTTCCGCGTCATGCACGATTTCCTTCGTCCATGCAGCCGGAGAGAGGCGTATGCGGCCGACATTACCTATGGCACCAACAATGAATTTGGTTTTGATTATCTGCGCGACAACATAGAGTACAGTCCGGAAACCCTCCGCCAGCGCGGGTATCATTACGCGATAGTTGATGAGATTGACTCAATATTGATAGACGAAGCGCGCACCCCGCTCATCATATCGGCTCCCGTTGCGGATGCGGAGCGGCTTTACGACCGCTTCACAGCTATCGCGGCGAAACTCAATGAGGGCGAAGATTATACCGTAGACGAAAAACACAAGCAGATAGAACTCTCGGACCTCGGTATTGAGAAAGCGCAACGCGAGCTTGGGATTGACAACATATACACGGAGAAAGGGATTAAGTATGTGCACCACTTGGAAACGGCGGTGCGCGCAAAGGCTTTGTACCACAACGACAAGGAGTACGTGGTGCGCAATAACGAGGTTGTTATTGTGGATGAATTCACGGGCAGAATGCAGCCGGGGCGCAGATGGAGCGAGGGTCTGCATCAGGCCATAGAGGCCAAAGAAGGGGTGACGGTACAGCAGGAATCGCGCACATTCGCCTCAATCACATTCCAGAACTATTTCCGTCTCTATGAGAAACTGGCGGGAATGACGGGCACGGCTGTCACATCTTCCGAAGAGTTTTATAAGGTCTACGGTCTGAATACCGTCGTCGTGCCGACGAATAAGCAATCGGCACGGACAGACCATGAAGACCTGATTTTTCAGACGGAAGCCGGCAAATACAAAGCCGTGGCGCGCAAGGTGCGTGAACTCAACCAAAAAGGGCAGCCGGTGCTTGTGGGCACCGCCTCGGTGGAGAAGAACGAATTGTTGTCGGCGCACTTCAAACAGGAAGGCATTCCGCACGAGATGCTGAATGCGAAGAACCATGAGAGGGAAGGGGAAGTAATCGCGCAAGCGGGGCGGCATGCGGCAGTTACCATAGCGACCAACATGGCGGGACGCGGCGTGGACATAAAGCTCGGAGGAAATCCGTGCAGTGACGAAGAGTATGAAACGGTAAAGCGTCTCGGTGGCTTGTATGTGCTTGCCACAGAGCGCCATGAGGCGCGGCGCATAGATAACCAATTGCGGGGCCGCTCCGCGCGGCAGGGCGACCCCGGAGAAACGGAATTCTTTGTTTCTTTGGAAGATTCGCTGATGCGGATTTTCGCGTCCGACATCATCAAGCGTGTCATGGGCACATTCAAAATACCCGAAGACGAACCGATTTATAATTCCATGATTACGAAATCTCTGGAGAAAGCGCAAACGCGCATTGAGGAGTTGAATTTTGACATGCGGAAGCATGTTCTCGCGTACGACGACGTCCTTAACATTCAGAGGCAGAGCATTTATGCGCGCAGGCGCGCATTGCTCGTGGGCGGCAGCGACGCGGTTGATACGGAACTTGCGAGAATC
>JAUYLR010000015.1 GCA_030698935.1 bacterium | reverse complement strand
CATTGAAGGCGGGGGATACGGTGGTCGCATCACAGCGCGCGGGCGATTTCACGTTGCCGAAGGACAAGAAAAAGAAACTTGCGTTTATCGCGGGCGGAATCGGCATCACGCCTTTTCGCAGCATGGTGAAATATCTTTCCGATAAGCAGGAACAACGCTCCATTGTGCTTTTGTATTCCAATAAGACTTCGGCGGATACGGCGTACAAAAGTTTCTTTGATGAGGCGGGACAGAAAATCGGTTTGAAAACGGTGTACGCATATTCGGAAAGGGAGGGAGCGCCGGATGGTGTGTCCCGCGTTGTGGGCAAACTTGACGCGCAAATAATCGCGCGCGAAGTGCCTGATTATAAAGAAAGAATGTTTTATCTCTCCGGCCCGCGCGGGATGGTGACTGCATTTAGCGACATTCTCCGCGGAATGGGCGTAAAGGAACGAATGATTAAAAGAGATTACTTCCCGGGGTTTGCCTAGCATAGCCCTATCTCAAGAAAATCCATCTGACACAACCCTCTGGTGGTCGGCTTAAAGAATGTACTTAGCGGTAGAGATGTAACGTGTTAAATTTAAGCCAAGCAAGACATGGCTTCGTATAAAACAGTGAAGTTATTGAGCAGGGAAGAAGCGGCATATCTTGCCGGCATTATAGATGGCGAGGGTACGATTACGCTTACACGAAGGAATAAAAATGAACAACGGCAACTCGTGGTTTCAATCAGTAATTGTGAATTGCCACTATTGAAATACATTGCTCGTCTAGTCGGTACTGGCATTATTGTTACAAAACATATTCTTAAATCGAACCACTCCCAAGGCTATGCTTTCAATTTGAAAAATCGCCAAGCCCTCGATGTGGTTAGAATGACCTATCCGTTTCTGCGTACTTATAAACAGCAGCGTGCGGCTTTGATATTGAAAGATTATTTGCGCTTAACGCCACGCAATGGTAAATACTCTGCAGTCCAACTGGCAGAGCGTGACAGATTTGTTGAGAAATTCTTTTTACCACTTCCACATAATACAAAAACCCGCTGATGCGGGCTGTTGTATTATGTGGAGGTGTCGGGTATCGGACCCGAGTCCAAAGAAAGATGTGTGAATGCGTCTACGAAGCGTAGAACATCTTGTCAGAATTTGCATTCTGATTTCGGATGCATATGTATAAGATGAACAGAATCATACACACCCTAGTCCTTTGTCTTAGACAAGCTAGCGGACCACCGCTTGTCAGTGCTTGGAAGAATTGACGCCCGGAGAGCCCTAACCAAGTATCAAGCTCGCGGACGGTCGCTTAGGCTTTCGCGTAAGCGAACTGCAAATCCGCCACCTGTATAGGTGACAGAATCGCACGTGCTACTTTATTCGCACTTGGGTTTTTGTAGCAGTTTTAAAAGTTACTACAGCTTTGCTCGCGCAAACGCACACCGATTTCCCTGTCGAAGCCAGTCACCCCCTCGTAGCGCGCTTCGCGCGCAATTTACAAGTCCCAATTATCAATTTTCAAAATGGAAATGCGCTATAAGCGAATGACTGGTTATTTAGTTTTCAAGGTCCTATCAATCCTGCGCTTTTCTTCGCGGGCGCGTATAGAATGACGTTTGTCCTCCTTTTTCTTACCGCGCGCTATCGCGATTCCGAGCTTCAGTTTTGACTTCTTATTATACACCCCAAGAGGCACGATTGTCAAGCCCTTTTCGGACTCCGCCTGTGCAATTTGGAGTATTTCTTTTTTGGAAAGCAACAACCGGCGGGTTCTGTCCGGCTCATACGATTTTGGCGCGTTCATGGGTTGCCACGGCGGGATTGTCGCCCCCACGAGATACGCCTCGCCGCCGCGCGCGACGACGTGCGCGCCCTTCAAGGAGCCGTGCCCCGCGCGAAGGGACTTCACTTCAAATCCGAACAATTCCAAACCTGCCTCAAGAGTTTCAAGGATTTCATAATCAAACCCGACCCTCTTATTTTCAACCAGAGACATGAAAACAACTATACACTAGCCAGTCCCATGTCGCCTCTGTACGGTAGCTTCTTTCATTTCGCCCAATGGCACTGTGCATTGTTCAAGATATCCGATTACCCCCAGTGCCATCTGTACCAAACTGATGCGGTCGCATAGTATTGGTACATGGGGAATATGGAAAAGGAAAGTCTGCGGCGGACACGCAGGAACGAGCTCAAGAAGATTATTCTTGATACCGTGAAATTCGCCGGACTTGTGAGTGTATTCGTTATTGCCCCGAACGTCCTAGGAGCAATGGCAAAACTCGGTATCATCCGCTCGCCCAGGCAAAAGGATATCGTCACGCGCTCATGCGATCGACTCGTCGCATCTGGCCTTCTCAAATGGGAGGAACGCAAGCTTCGTCTTACTCCAAAAGGTGTTTCGGTTCTGCATACACTTGAGGCACGCGAATTCGCGGCACAGAAGCCTCGTCGCTGGGACAGAAAATGGCGAGTGCTCATTTTTGATATTCCGGAATATCGAAAGGGCATGCGAAACAAAATTCGTCGTACATTGCAGGCAATCGGTTTCGTCCATTTGCAACACAGCGTATGGGTATATCCTTATGACTGCGAAGACCTCATAACTCTCCTCAAGGCCGACTTTCATATCGGCAGAGACATGCTCTACATGATAGTGGACTCCTTGGAAGGGGATGCGCCCATTAAAAAGCATTTTGGATTGCATAATATTTGAAATCAAAAAGGTAGAAATCCAACATCGTCCTCAGATCTTTAGTGTACCAAACCTATGCGGTCGCATAGGTTTGGTACGGAGAGGGAGGAAATCGCAGGAGGGAGGAGGGAAAGTGGCAAACAATCTAGAACGCTTTCGCGTTTATGCGGCAGAAAAAAGCTCGCGCAGTTCTTTTTCAATTGAAAGGGCGTCTGCCACGCCTTGGTCAAAAGTCATTTGCAGTTTCTTCTGGTCACGGGTTAATTTTCCGGCGGGAAGATTCTGCGGCGCTACAGCGATGACGTGAGCACTCGGGGCTTTCATTGCAAATACGTTGGTGGAAATGTCCCGGATGATGGCGTCGCGCATGCCATGCGGGAGATGCGCCGCATACCCACGCATTATCGTACGTGTGACGATGGTGCGCGGTGAGGTATGGTTTAAGACAAGAATTTTCTTCACACCCTGACGCAATGCCTGCGTCACATGGTCCTGAAGAATTGGTCCGAGTTCGCCATC
This sequence comes from bacterium, assembly GCA_030698935.1. Lineage (GTDB taxonomy): Bacteria > Patescibacteriota > Minisyncoccia > Phycocordibacterales > UBA2100 > UBA10103. The sequence goes on along the minus strand of JAUYLR010000015.1, from coordinate 3,919 downwards.
TATGTAGCGTTTTTCGGCAATCGGTATTTTTCTCCCGAATATAATCGGATCTGCGGTTGTGGCGCGCAAAACCTCAAACGGGTCAAGCGCGTCCGCGGCGCTTACATAGCGCGTGTGTCCGGTGTCATATTCCTCTATGGGCACAAACCAGCGTATAGGAGACGAGTTTAACCGAAGAATATCCAGCGGCTCTTTATTTTTGCAAACAGTATCAACCATATAGTCAATGTCCATAATGCGCCAGAAGCGAAGAAGCGAAATGAATTGCGGAGCGGAAAGATGCTCTGTCCAAATCCGTTTTCCCTCCTCATATTGTCCGGAGGAGAAGTACATGACGTTTCCGGCATTTCCAGATGAGCCAACCATTACATCGGGCGTCGCGATGCCTAATTGTGTAGCAAGCGCATACAAAAATCCCGCGCCGTGCGCGCTGCGCATCCCGCCGCCGGAACATACGATGGCCGTCAATCCTTTCTCTTGCACGGAAAAACTATATCACGCGTCACGGGCAATAGGGAAATCCGCTGTTTCCTCTACTCTCCGTACCAATATTCCGCGGTCGCGGAATATTGGTACGGAGCGGCTATTCACTTCACGGAAGTGTCGGCGGCGGCACTGCGGCAGGCAACACGGACTGTACCGATTGGGATGAATCTCGGAGCTGTTGTTCCCCCTCAACTTTAATATCAAGTTCTGTTTGAAGCCCGCCCTGCTTATCAGCACCGTCCCCTGTGGATGAGGCAGACAACGACCCTGCCGCTTCTGCAGTACCGCGCGTTTTTGCCTCGCTTGTCGTCGCGGCACGATAGCGCACTTCTCCTTCGGTTGAAGACGCTGACTTTCTTTCTTCTTTACGATTTTGTCCGGATTCTTCATTCACCTTACCCTTGCGCCCGGAATCTTTATTCTCCGCGCCCGCCGCGGCCCGTGATTGTTCCTCACGTTCTTTTACGACGAGACCGGCACGTATGCGAACGGAAACAACGTGTTCACGCTCCGCCTTTACGGAAGAGGCAAGCTCATTGACCGCGGCATCTCTATCCCCGCCAATGTGCGGCGCCTGTGTTAGTACGCGCTCGTATTCGGCAAGCTGCGCTTCAAAACGGACCGCCGTTTCGGCTCCTCTCTCCGGACTCGTATTTGCCTGCCGTGAAATATTTTCCGTTGCCTGCCGCGCATGGCTTTCAAAGTTCGCTTGGATTTCCTGTCGTGCTTCGGGTGTCAATCTTCCGCTTGTCGCGAGTGTCGTCGCCTCTTTGATGCGCTCTCCCGCGACATTCATAGCCCATGCCGTTTTTGCGGCAACGGAGAGCGCGACGGCACCCCTCAAGGGCTCGTTTATATTCGTTTTTATAGGGTACAAAATATCGCCGGGAAGCGCTCCTTCGGCGGCGTAGGAAATGCCTGCCGTGGAAGCAAAAAGCGCCACGATAAGACTCGCAGCGACAGAGCGCGACGCGAAAACCCGCTCCATACTCCATCCGCTGATAGGACTCATCTCTACTTCCTGCGGGCGGACGGGTTTCATCGCCATGTATGCATGGAGCACGCTTTTCATTTTTGCGCGTTCTTCATGCGTCAGAGAAACCTCTTCTCCCGCTCTTTTTATATATGTGTGGAAATCTTTATTCATACCGGTATTTATATTTGGCAGAGCGCGCGCAGTTTTGCAATGCCCCGATGGATGCGCACGGAAACGACATTCTCTGACGCTCCGATTGTTTTGGCAATTTCCCCGATTGACAAGTCGTCAATAAAACGGAGCGTAACGACGGTGCGGTAGTCATCCGGCAGCTGCGGAATGAAAGAGCGTATTTCCCCGACAATGACTCGTTCGTCAACCCGTTCTTCCGTCTCTTGGGCGCTCCCCTGCGACATGAGCGCCTCAATCGCGGGAGCCGCCGCTTCGTCCTCCAAAAGCTCGTCAAGGGAATCGGATGATTTCTTTCGGTATTCATCTATGATGAGGTTGTGGAGGATGCGATACAGAAAACTCTTGATGTGCCTGATTTCGCCGCCGCCCAGAAGATAATCCCACGCCTTGAGGTAGGTGTCTTGGGTCAAGTCGCGGGCCCGCTCGCGGTCACTGATTCTGAAAAATGCATGCCGAAACAGCGAATCTGCGTGCGTTTCAAACGCTTCAAGGAACGCTTTCTCCTTTCCGGATTCCATGGTACGGGCCTGCTAATACAGACGGTGCGGGCCGGGTATGCTTACCGGCACGTCGTATTGGAAGGTCAAAACCATAGTATCCTATTCGTTTCAGACGGCAAAGCACGACCCTCCTTCGGAGGGTCGTGCTTTGGTTGAGAGGAATTCTCTCGCTATTCTCGCTATTTATTGGACTGAAGCGCTCGCTTCTGCCGCAAGAGACGCCTGAAGACTGCTCTTCATTGCGGCGTGAATCTGTTCCAAGAGGCGCGCTTGCGTTGCGGCCGAGAACTTAGCGTTTGCATCCGCATTCGCCGCAACCGTTGCTGACGTAGCCGCTTTCACATTGGATTCTACGCTCACCTTGTCCTTGGCCGCGAGAAACGCGTACCACGGATAGCTGACCGCGGTCTCGCCGTTTGCCTTTACCGTTGCGGTCGTACGGACGAATACCGGAATGAATCCGAAAAGCTTCGCGCGCTGTTTGTATCCCAGCGATACCGCCGTTTCCGTAAGCTTCACATTGCTCACATTCCCATCGGCCTTAACGACTCCGGAAGCGTACGCCGATAGGTCCGCGTTCGTATTCACCGATGAGGCGCTTGTCACAGTCACCTGCATTTCCGTGTCTCCATCTACGTCTACGCGGCTTATGCTTATCGGACCGACATTGACCTCCATGCCGGCTCCGCCATTACCGGCTACTTCCATGTTGGCGTCGGAGCTTGCGCTATTGCCGGAAGCCTTGGCCGAGCTGCTGGCGGATGCACTCGCATCGGCATCAATGCCGATTGTGCTACCCGTACCCGCGCCCACGCCGACAGAGCCGGATCCCTCCACATCCAATGCCTGCACTCCCGTAGCTACGAAAGCGAGTGCAAGCGCGACTGTCAATGTTGCATAGTTTTTCATATATTTCTTGTGTTAATTATTAAGCTTGTAATCTTCACTCAGGACAGTGAGTCCGATTTTACGGGACTTACACGGTCTTACAATACAGCAGACGATACAATGCGCAAATCCTTGCAGAACGGTAAGGGTATTCAATCTAGCCCGTCACACATAGGGAGGGATAGTCCACCTCGATTATAAGATTAATAAAAATAACTAAACAAATTATATGAATCGCATACAAACAGTGCTCGGTTCGGCCGCGGTCGCAACTATCATGGCAGTATTGCCAATGGTGGCTTTTGCGGACACGCAGAGTGCCAACGCCTCCGGTGGCGTTGTTATCAATTCAAGCGGCATTGTTCACGTGGTTAAAGCGAATGTCACTGCCGTTTCAAACGGCGTTATCAACGCCGTGACAACGCTCGGAACAACGGTCGTCAATTGGATCGTAAATACATCCGCTACTACCAAGATAGAGGCGAATGGTTCGGCGCATGCCTCCACGACCGACATTAGTGTCGGCGACAAAGTGAGCTTCACTGGCGCATTGTCAAGCTTCGGTTCTTCAATCACCGTCGCTGCTTCCAAGGTGCGCGACGTAACGACGTTCCCGAAACTTCATGGCATCGTCGGCAAGATTGAGAGCGTCAATACGGCGGACGGAACTCTCGCTCTCAAAGCAGGCAACCGCACCGTACTTGTGCAAACGACCGCGTCTACGACAATCTCGGTTGACGGCGCAACCTCTACGCTCGCTTTTCTGAAAATCGGAGAAAAGGTAAAGGTGTCGGGAACCGTAAACGCTAGCGGCACAATCATCACGGCCTCCAAAATCACCGCAAAAAGCGAAAGAGATGATGATTCCGACAAGCGC
>JAUYLR010000009.1 GCA_030698935.1 bacterium | reverse complement strand
CGCGATTACCGGTATTGTCTGCGAGAGCACGAGGAGGGGGTACACGGCATCCCGGATGCGCGGGAAAAGAAAGAGCGTGATTGCGACACCCACCCCAAGTACAATAGCGAGAAAGAGCCCTATCACTGCCTCCTCCACGGTCTGGATTGTGTGGACGAGAAGCGTGTCGCGGTACACGAAGAGCGCCTGGAAAATATCGCTTGGCGGGGGCAACCCAGTTTTTGAAATGCCTCCCATGCGGGAGTAGATTTCCCAGAGCGCCAAAAACGCCAGAAGAAACAGGGGAGACGATAATCTTTTTAGATGCGTCATACGAGTAGCGAAAATAGTCTTTTCTCAAGCTCAAGCGCATCCCTAGTTTGGAGATGGCCGTGATTCCTTGGCCGCGGAAGCGGCACCGGCAGCTTTTCTTTGATTGTGCCCGGGCGGGGATTAAGCACATAGATGGTATCCGAAAGGTATATCGCCTCGCGAATGTCATGGGTGATGAGAAGTACGCTTGAGTGTGTTTTTTCTACCAGCGAAAGAAGCCATGTTTGCGTCTCAAGGCGGGTTATTGCATCTAACGGCGCAAACGGCTCATCAAGCAGCAGGAGTGCGTTATCTTGTAACACCGCCCGCAAAAGAGCGATTTTCTGGCGCGTACCGCCCGAAAGAGATGCGGGATACCGGCGTGCATATTGTTCCAAGCCGAACTCATTCAAAAGGCCTCTGACTTTCCCGCGCACATGTTTGCGCGGCATTCCTTTCACATCGCAGGGCAGAAGAAGATTCTCCTCAACAGTTCTCCATGGCAAAAGCGCGTGGTCCTGCGGCATGTATGCGGGAACCCCCGCCATAGCCACGGTGCCTGAAGAGGTTTGGATAATGTCCGCAATAATTTTCAGAAGAGTGCTTTTGCCGGAACCATTGGGCCCTATAACGCTTACAAACTCGCCCGGCCGAACCTCAAGATTGACGTTTGAGAGCGCGGAAGTTTCATTGCCGTTGGCTTTGTACGTCTTGCCGACATTCCTGACGGTGAGTATTGACGGCATAGCGGCTTATTCCAGCAACTCGTTCGTGTAGAGGCTATCAAAATCAATTGCCGTCACCGGACTCCCTTCCGCATCAAACACGGATTTGTTATCAAGCATAAACTTCGGGTAATCGTGCCACGATTCAGGCGTCTGCAATCCCCATTTCTTCCCTTGGTCCGCATAGCGCGGGCTCAAGTATTCCTGGCTTTCAAATACGAGCCCCGTGTCAGGAAATGTCCCCGGCGGCACCGCATCAATGAGCATCTGCGCCGATTCGCGCGGATGCGTGCGGGCATATTCGTATCCGCGCGCGGTTGCCCGCATAAATTTCTTCAGCAGGTCCTTTTTCTTTTCCAGCGTTTCAGCCGATGTGATGATGTCCGGAGTTGAGTAATCGGGAATGCCATACGCGTCAATCGGGAATGTAACAATTGGAAGCCCCTCCCGCTTGGCCTCTACGCCCTGCCACCCCAGAAAAATCCATGCAAAATCTACGCGTTTGCTTTTTAACGCTTCAATCGCTTCCACACCCAGCGTCACATTTTTAAATGTCCCTGTGCCCCCATCATTTTTAATAATCGTACCGATGACCGGTTCTTCAAACGATGCGCCGTATCCGCCGTATACTTTTCCTTCAAGCTGTGCCGGGCGCGATATGCCGGAACTTTTCAGCACGGCAAGCGCCGAGGTATTGTGCGCGATAATTGCGGCGATGGACACGACAGGCGCTCCGGACGCGGCATCCGCCGTGACTGATTCTGTTGAACTGATTCCAACGTCCACTTTACCGGCGTTTACCAGTACATCCGGCGATACAGAGTCGGAATACGGAAGAATCTTTAGCTCAATGCCTTCCTCCTCGTACCACTTTTGTGCACGGGCGACGTAAATGCCGGTGTGATTCGTGTTCGGAGTCCAATCAAACGCTAACGAAAGAGGTGTGAGCGACGACCCTTGTTTTAAAGGGGAGTCATTTTGCAAAACCCACGATCCAAAAACAAGAAACGCACACAATAAAAGGAGCAGTAAAAAACGTTTATGATTGTTCATATATTCCCTCCGCGGGTATTATCCCGACAGGTTCAACGGGTCTTCCGACAATTAGACGGTCGGAACTCTCAGCCGGCACTTTCCAGCTCCCCGCGGATACTGTAGCAGGGAAAGTGAGCTGAACAAAGCGCGGCTTGGGCGGTTATTACAACCCATCAACCCGATCGGGCGATTAACTCAACGGGTTGAGTTAATCGCCCGAAGAGGATTACCCCGTTGGATAGAAGACTGAGATTATTCCGGTAGAGTGCATTGTGCAACAGACTGAGCCTGTCCCCGTCAGTTGAGTGCTCCTATCCCATGCGGTATACTCCAAAAACGATGTCAAAATCCAACCTCAAGCCGCGGAGCACGATAATGACGGAGGGCGACGGGCGCGCGCCGAATCGCGCCATGTTGCGCGCCACGGGGTTCACCGATGCGGATTTCAAGAAGCCGATAGTCGGCATTGCGAGCACGTGGAGCGAGGTGACACCGTGCAACATGCATATCAATAAGCTTGCCGAGCATGTGCACATCGGCGCCCGCAAGGCCGGCGTAGTTCCGCAAACATTCGGCACGATTACAGTCTCCGACGGCATCGCGATGGGGCATGAGGGCATGAAGTATTCTCTCGTGAGCAGGGAAGTTATCGCCGATTCCATAGAAGTCGTCGCGGGAGCGGAGCGGTTTGACGGCCTCATCACCATCGGCGGATGCGATAAGAACATGCCCGGCTGCATGATGGCGATTTCGCGCGTGAACACGCCGAGTATTTTTATTTACGGCGGCACGATTATGCCCGGCCATTTGCACGGCAAAGATATTGACATCGTCAGCATCTTTGAAGCGGTGGGGCAATTTCAGGCGAAGAAAATAAGCGCAAAAGAATTAAAGGCGGTTGAATGCAATGCATGCCCGGGCCCCGGCTCATGCGGCGGCATGTACACGGCCAACACGATGTCTGCCGCGATAGAAGCGATGGGAATGAGCTTGCCATACAGCGCGACGACCCCGGCAATCAGCAAGCAGAAAGCCGACGAGTGCGAAACGGCGGGCAGGCAAATTAAGAAACTTCTTGCGCTGGGCTTGAGGCCGAGCGACATCATGACGCGGGACGCGTTTCAAAACGCGATTACGGTCGTCATGGCTGTCGGCGGTTCCACGAATGCGGTGCTTCACTTGCTCGCCATGGCAAAAGCGGCGAAAGTTGAATTGAATCTCAAAGATTTCAACACGATTTCCGACAAGACTCCGCTCTTAGTTGATATGAAACCGGGAGGCAAGTATGTGACGGTTAATTTGCATAATGCGGGAGGAATTCCGGGGATTATGAAAGAACTTCTGGATGCGGGACTCCTCAATGGCGATTGCATGACAGTAACGGGGAAGACTGTCGCAGAGAATCTGAAGGGGGTAAAGCGGCAGAAGTCCATTAATCCGGTGATTCATACGGTTGATTCTCCCGTGAAGAGCCGCGGACAGCTCGTTGTCCTCCATGGAAATCTCGCGCCTGAAGGGGGCGTCGCGAAAATAAAAGGCATAAAATCACTGTACCACCGCGGTCCGGCAAAAGTCTTTGAGGATGAAGAAGACGTATTCGCGGCGCTCAAAAAGGGTTCAATAGTTGCGGGCGACACCATAGTTATTCGCAACGAAGGCCCGAAAGGCGGCCCAGGGATGCGCGAAATGCTCTCGGTCACCTCTGCAATCATCGGACAGGGCTTGGGTGACTCTGTCGCGCTCATCACAGACGGCAGATTCTCCGGAGGCACCTATGGATTGGTTGTCGGCCATGTGGCGCCCGAGACGTATGTGGGCGGCCCGATTGCGCTCATTAGGAACGGCGACATCATTACGCTTGATGTTGAGAAAAAGTTGATATCGGTCAATGTTTCGGATGCGGAGTTTCAAAAGAGGCGCGCACAGTGGAAACAGCCGAAGCCCAGATACAAGAGCGGAGTGTTGCGAAAATATATAGAACTAGTTTCATCGGCGAGTCAGGGGGCGGTAACGGATAATTTTGACAAATAAGTAAACCGCAATATTTTTGCCCATGAATAGACGGAATATCTT
>JAUYLR010000004.1 GCA_030698935.1 bacterium | reverse complement strand
CCGCCCTGTTCAATATATGTTCCAAACTCACGGCAAAGCTCGCCCGTTGGGTCCGCCAGCATCGGAAATTTTATTTTGCCAACCGCGCTTGAGTTATCATGCCAGGCCTTATGCACAAAAACAGTGTCGGTAGAGACTGAAACCACCTCCGCGCCCAGTTTTTTGAACTCGCCATAAGCATTCGCCATCTCTTCAAGTTCTGTGGGGCAGATAAAAGTAAAGTCCGCCGGATAGAAGAAGAGAATAAGCCACCGGCCTTTGTAGCCGGAAAGTTTAAGTTTTATTTCCTTACCGTTCTGATACGCCTTGCCCGAGAAATTCTTAATTTTTTCTCCAATTTTTATCATGAGTATTTTGGTTAATTACTAGACAACTACAGTATACCCCGTATGAAATTGCCGGAAAAGCGTTGTGCGAGTGGACAACTTAGCTTACACAAACAACGTAGCGTTTTCTAAACATACTCCAAATTGCACCCTCTTTGACGGCACTCCGCTTTATTTCCTACGGGGTATATCAAATTTACCGGCATTATAAAAATGATTCCACACTAGGTTCAACAAGTAAGTGCAACACTTTGAGATAATCAAAGTGTATGAAATATCGCCATTTTTCAGTAGAAGAACGGGAGGCCATACAGCGGGGCCTATGGAACAAAAGGTCGGTTCGCGGTATCGCCAGAGAACTGGGACGGTCGCCCACCTCGGTATTACGAGAAATCCGGCGCAATCTTTCGCCGGAACGGTTTCTATATACACCGCGCCTCGCCCATGCGCGAGCTATGAGGAAGCGCTTATGCCGAGGCAGAAAAGACCGACTGAAAAACTCCCTGATACGCGATTATGTCGCGACGCACCTCAAGCGTAGCTGGTCCCCGGAACAGATTGCCGGGCGTCTGGCCGTTGATCAGCCCGGACTTGGCATCAGCCACGAGGCCATCTATCAATTTATCTATGCCCAGGTTAGCTCGGCAAGTTCCCTGCCTCACGCGGGGCAAGAAGACCTGCGCCCGTTTCTGAAGCGCCGCCATAGACTGCGGGTATCAAAAGGAGGCAGGCGCGCCTGGCGTCTCATGAAGCCCCACGGCCCCTCCATTGATACTCGTCCCGCCATCGTAGAGATGCGCAGTCGCGTGGGAGATTGGGAGGGAGATACGGTTGAATCGGTGGCTCACAAACCAGGAATCAATACGCTGGTTGAAAGAAGGAGCGGCTTCGCATGCATTACCAAGCTTGGAGGAAAAACAGCTAGGGACACTTCGCTCGCAGCCGTTTCCCGCCTTTCCCAATTTCCCTTGAGTATCCGCCATACCATGACGGTTGATAACGGACCGGAAAACAGCGGCTGGAAAACTATTCAGAACAAGTTGAATATAGCTGTATATTTTGCTCACGCCTATCATTCGTGGGAACGGGGCACCAATGAAAATACAAATGGCCTGATTCGCCACTACTTCCCCAAGAGAACGGATTTTACTATGATACCGGAATCGGAGCTCTCGCAAGTCGAGTGGGAGCTGAATAACAGACCCAGAAAACGTCTGGGTTGGAAAACACCCCAAGAAGTCTTCGGTGTTGCACTTCAAGGTTGAATGTACCGTACATTTCTTTGACATTTCTTTGTAATTATTGTACAATCTAACAAGCGTTCAAACTAAATATTACCAGTCATCCAACGAAAGGAGGCCGTGAGTGAAAAGCGGGGCGCGCGGGTGGCAACGTGTCTGGACGATTATGAAAGATCCTGGCGGCATGAACGGAATTCTTCCCGTCCTGCCTCACCTCCGGAAGATGCAGATTAAGCCGGTCATCTTCGGAACCGGCAAGGCGGCCGAGCTCCTGCCCGGCAGGATGCCGGCATACACGACACAGAGACGATTCTTCCGGGTAACAACGGCCAATGACATTATGCGCCTGCACGCACAACTTGGGTCCGGTAGCGCAAACCCCTTCGCAGTCCTGACAAGCATGTGCTCCGAGGGAGGCGCGGGGCGGGACATTATTCCGCTTATGCGGGCGATGAAAATTCGCACAATCGCCTACCAAGACTTCTGGGGCGCCAGGCTCAAGACTGACTGGCAGGATGTGAAGTACCGGCCGGACGCAATCTGCGTAGGCAACCGTTACGCAGCCGAACTCGTCACGCGCGCTTGGTCCGAATACGATCCGGCACGAGTGAAGATTACGGGCTTCACAACTCACGACCAGTACGCGAACTACGATGCCGATAGCGCGGTAATCGAAACCACGCGGGATCTCCACCTCGACGACAAGCCCGTAGTCTTTTACCTTATCGAGAACATCTCTGGCGCTGGCCGCGTCACCAAGGACCTGATTGAAGTAATGAATGGCCTTGGTAGCGAGATCAATCTGGTTGCTCACTACCACCCACGGATGGGCACGAGCGTGCCCGAAGAAATCCCGGAGTGCGAGAAAGCACTCGGCGCGTTCCGGGCTGGCCGACTTATCCGCACCGAGAAGGACCTCCCCTACGCCGACATTCAGCGCTACCTAGCCGCATCTTCGCTCGTCGTCGCCATGTGGTCGACCATACTCGTCGAAGCTTCCCTTTTCCGGAAAGACGCGCTCGCAATCATGTATCCCGACATCGGCATAAAGCATTTTCAGGGCGAGATGGGCGGGCAAATGGATCAGGTACCAGTCGTCGCGCTCCGTGCGGCACACCAAGCCGAATCGAAAGAGAT
>JAUYLR010000029.1 GCA_030698935.1 bacterium | reverse complement strand
CCTTTTACATACACAAGCGTGTTCGCGGTTCCCAAGTCAATTCCGATATCATTGGAAAAGTACCGCAGAACGCGCTCTTTAAAATTGTATAATGTCTCAAATAATCCCGGTTTATTCATACGTTATTTTCCCACGAGGGTCTGGATTATAGCGCTTTCCGGGACAAGTGTCGTTCCGCCGGTCTTCCGTGAAATAACCTCCACGCCGCCCTCTGCAAGCGTCTTCTCCGAAATCACGAGCCGCGTCGGAATGCCTATGAGATCCGAATCCGCAAATTTCTCTCCCGCCCGCACATCGCGGTCGTCATACAATGTCTCTATGCCGTGCTCCGCGAGCAAATTGTATAAGTTGTCTGCTTCTGCGACTACGTCCTTGTTGCCGCCGGAGATTGCGATGAGGTGCGCCTGAAAGGGCGCAATTTCTTTCGGCCAGACAATTCCTTTTTCATCCGAAAGGACTTCCACGATTGCCCCCATAACGCGACCGGGGCCGATTCCGTATGAGCCCATAATGACCGGCGTCGCGGCTCCTTTATCGTTTTTGTAGGTAAGACCGAGCGCATCCGAAAAGCGCGTGCCGAGCGGAAAAATATTCCCCACTTCAATCGCTTTCGCTTCAATGAGTTCCTCTTTCTTAATTCCCAACTCGGCAAGAACTTCATCGGTATAGACCTCTTTGTTGACGGCGATTCCCTTTTCTTTATGAATGTAAACCGTGTCTTCGCCCGCTTCGCACACCGTTTGGAACTCGTCGCTGAACCGCGAGAAAGTTCCGCCGGAAGAGAACGTGCGGAACGTTTGCGCGCCTATGCCGACCCGGTCAAATATCTTCTTATATGCGCCTGCGCATTTCTCATAAAACTCTTTGAACTCGGCTTCATTTCTGCTGAACGAATACATGTCTTTCATGATGAATTCCCTGCTGCGCATGATGCCGCTCTTCGCGCGCTTTTCATTTCTGAATTTTGTCTGGAACTGATATATGTAAACGGGCAGGTCTTTATATGACGATATGTATTCGGTGAGCAGTGCCGTGAGCGGTTCCTCGTGCGTGAAGCCCAAGCCGAGTTCTGTTCCGCTGAAGAGTTTGGTGGTAAACCATACGTCCGCCGCAGTATTCCAACGGTCTGTTTTTGCCCACAGTTCCGGACTCTGCAGAGCAGTCATGACAATCTCTTGTCCGCCGATGGCATTCATCTCCTCGCGTATCACGCGCATTATGTTGTTCTGTACGCGCAGCCCGAGCGGCAAATACGAATACACGCCCGCCATTTCTTTATGGATGTATCCGGCGCGAATCAGAAGCTGCGCATTTTTCGCAACTTCGTCCTTCGGCGCGGATTTCCGTGTTCTGGTGAAAAGTTGAGATTGGCGCATAAGTAGAGAGCATAGTATCTGAAAGGAGGGCACGGGTCAAAAGAAAGTTAGGAAAACAAACGGACAATGTCGTTGTATGTAACTGTAATCATGAGAAGCGCAATCAGCACGACGCCGAGCAGATTCAACGTTTGCACAAACAGCCGGGGCGCACTCCGGCGCCACGCCGCCTCAATTGCAAGAAGCAGGAGCCGTCCGCCGTCCAATGCCGGAATGGGGATGAGATTTATGATTGCGAGATTGACGGAGATAAAACCGGCGAGCGCCAGTACATTTGCAAAGCCATGCGTGGCAGCATCGGAAACTACGCCGACCAAGCCCACGGGCCCGACAACGTCAGACAGGTTCGCCTTCCCCGCCACTACTCCGCGCACAATGCTCCAGAGGCCCGCGCCCACCTGTTTGAACGCACCCTCCGTTCTATAGAGGGATTCTTTCATCGCCGCGCCGAGCGGAAGCGCGTCGTTCCCTACCAAGACGAGTGCGACACCGACTGCGGGGCGCCCCGCATTATCCTCTATCACCGCGTGCGCGGGGCGGAGTTCAACGACTGTGGTTGTGCCGGCCCGTTCGTAAGAAATAAAAATCTGCTTGCCTCCGCGCGCGCGGACAAAATCCGTCACGGTGTCCGGCGTAAGCTGCGCAAGCTCGGTTCCCTTGTCGTCTCTCAAACCCACAATCTCATCCCCCGACATAATACCGGCCGACTCTGCGGGAGACCCTGCCACCACATCCGCGACAACAAGGTGCACTGCTTCATTTTCACGCGGCACATCCACCACGCGCGGGAATCCAAGTGTTAACGCTCCGGCAAATAAACCCCACGCGAGAACGGCATTCGCAACGACTCCCGCAACGAGAATGGTTGCCTGCACGTGGCGTGGTGCATCAACAAAACTCCCACGGCCGTGTTCTTTCTCTCCTTCGTCGCCGAAAAGACGTACAAATCCGCCGAACGGCAGCCAATTAAAAGTATATTCGGTTTCTCCGATTTTCCCGAAGAGAAACGCGCGCGGCGGGTATCCCACCCCGAATTCATCTACGCGAACTTTAAAAATCTTTGCGGCGATAAAATGCCCAAACTCGTGCGCAACAATGAGCACGACGAGGATTCCGATGACGAGTAGAATTGTATACATGTTGTAAACGTTGTAGTCGTTGTAGTCGCAAAATCCGGAATTCTCGTCTACAACGTTTAGAACGTGTAAAACGATTATAACGTCTATGCGCTCATCTCCCCTTCCTTTTTCCCAAAAGCCTTTTCCAGGTCTCCGTTTGCACTATCCACTTTTTTCTGTAGCTCTTCTTTCAGGCTGAATTTGTCGTCCTCGGTGAGCGTGCCCTCGTGCTCCTTCGCCTGAATTTCTTTCCACGCCTCGTCGCGGGCGACACGGACTGCCGCGCGCGCTTCTTCCAATTTGTGCTTCGCGATTTTCACAAGCTGTTCGCGGCGCTCGGCGGAAAGCTCGGGAAACGTGACACGGAGCCCCGAAGAATCCGCCGTTGTGCCTATACCGAGGTTCGCCGCGGAAATCGCCCTTTCAATATCCTTAATAATTGAGGGGTCCCATGCGCTCACCCGCAGAGTACGCGCGTCTTCAATACCGATATTTGCGACCTGTTTCAGCGCCGTCATTGAGCCGTATGCCGAAACCATAACGCCATCCAATATCGTGGGCGTTGCGCGGCCGGTGCGGAGTCCGCCGTATTCTTTTGCCAACCACTCCCGCGCTCCGATAATTTTCCCGTCAAATATCTTGAAGTCGTAGTTCATCCCGTTAGAGGCCCGCCTGCCATCGCCTGAAAGCGCGGTGGTGACGAACTTGATTAACTGATAAGTACTTTGCGTTTGTTTTCATACCATTTGCCCCGCTCTGGCTTTGGCGGGCAGGCAGGAAGCAACGCTTCCCGTACCTGATTTATTGCTGATAATTGACCGCACTGATTTTCTACACAGATGTTCCATATTTATAGTTTGTCTTCCG
>JAUYLR010000027.1 GCA_030698935.1 bacterium | reverse complement strand
GCGACAAACACATGCTTGTTGATTTTGCGGAATGCCGCGACCTCTCCCGCGCGCGACTGCGCTTCCGGTATTAATCGAAGCGCGTCGGTGTCCACCGCCCGCGTCGTGAGGTCTATATACTCTATACCGTATTTTTTCGCGAGCATTTCCGCGAGCTGTTCTTCCTCGCGCGCGCGGAGGTCGTGCAAACGCTCGTCCTGCTTCTTCTCGTCAAACTGGGCCATGAGAGTATTATACTCTACACATGAATCCCGTTAGAAGCCACGGAAGACTAACTCGGACAATTATTTATTGTATGGTGAAGAACTGGGGTCGAAATTACAAATTCAAGTATAATGCGGGAAGCGTCGCTTCCTGCTTCTAACGGGATGAAGTTGCCTTCCGTAAGAATAGAAGAATTGGAGAAATTAGCGGGGGAATTCTCAAAAAAGCTCACGCCGAAGAACATGGGCGCTACAGTCGTTGCTCTTTCAGGGAGTCTGGGCGCCGGGAAAACCGCATTTGCCAAAGCCCTCGCGCGTGCCTTCGGGATTGAGGAAGAGGTAACGAGCCCGACATTCGTCATTGAAAAGATATATGCACCCCCCCGCGGGCCGTTTCAGAGGCTTATTCACATTGATGCGTACCGCTTGAACGGCGCACACGACTTGGACGTGCTCGGCTGGAAGGGGTTGCTGCAGGAGCCGGGGAACCTCATAGTAATAGAGTGGCCCGAAAAAGTAGCGGGTGCGATTCCTACAGACGCCCTCAATATTACGCTTGAATACATAGACGAACACACCCGCTCAATCACGCATGACCTCAACTAAGAAAACAAAACGTCTGGTTATTCTTGATACGCACGCAATTGTGCACCGCGCATACCACGCCATACCCGATCTTACGTCCTCTAAAGGCGAGCCGACGGGCGCACTCTATGGCCTCACCGCTATGCTTCTCAAGTCAATCGCCGACCTGAAGCCCGATTACATAATCGCCGCGCGAGACCGCGCCGAGAAGACGCACCGCCACGAAGTATTTGAGGACTACAAGGGGACGCGCGCGAAAACCGATGATGCGCTCGTGGAGCAGTTAAAACGCACGGACATTGTTTTTGACGCATTCGGCATCCCGACACTTGACGTTGCCGGATTTGAAGCGGACGACGTTATCGGCACCGTGGCCTACAGGCTCGCAAAGCGCAAGGACCTTGAGACCGTCATTCTTACGGGCGATATGGACATGATGCAGTTGATTGTGGACGGGCGCGTCACTGTCTACAGACTATTGACGGGCATTTCCGATATGAAGCTCTTTGACGAAAAAGCGGTTGAGGAGCGCTACGGGTTCGGGCCTCTACATGTGCCGGACTTCAAGGGAATATCCGGAGATGCATCCGACAACATAAAGGGCGTGCCGGGGGTAGGCGAGGGAAGCGCAACGAAACTCATTGAAACATTCGGCGGTCTTGATGAAATTTACAAAGCCATCCGGAAAGACGGTGTGGAGGATGTTGCGAAAAAGGCGGGGATACAGAAACGATACGTCCAACTCGTCGCCGACAACGAAGAGTCCGCGCGCTTTTCAAAGAGTCTTGCGACTATCCGCCGCGATGCGCCGATTACGTTCACACAGCCGGACCACCCGTGGCGCATAGAAGACCACATGCAGGGCATTCTTGCTCTGTGCGAGAAAATGGAGTTCCAATCTCTGAAAAAACGTCTGCCTAGAGTGGATGGGCCTGCGACAAGTGTGGATGCACCGGCGGTCAAGGAGGAGAGAGCGGTTGATGCCGGTACTCTGCAGGAAACGGCCATAGCTCTGTGGCTGCTGCATTCGGATACTACGGCGCCGTCGCTGGAGGACATCTTACGGTATCTGCCTGTGCGGGGCACGCAGACAGGTGCGAAGGTAGACCTGCCCGCCGACCTGCCCGCGCGCGGCGCGCAGGCGGGAGTCTCGGCGCAGGCGGGGAAATTTGAGTCGGCGCGGAAGATAATTTTTGATGAGTTAAAAAAGACGCAGTCTATACAGCGGGTGTATGACACTATTGAACACCCGCTCATTCCCGTCATAGAGCGTATGAACAAAGACGGCGTATTTTTGGACGTTCCGTATCTCAAAAAGTTGGCGGAGGAATACA
Source organism: bacterium (assembly GCA_030698935.1). GTDB lineage: Bacteria > Patescibacteriota > Minisyncoccia > Phycocordibacterales > UBA2100 > UBA10103. The sequence goes on along the minus strand of JAUYLR010000027.1, from coordinate 1,718 downwards.
AAAAGGAGTTGGGGAAAATCAGCACGCGGATATTCAAAGCCGCGGGGCGCGAGTTTAATATCAATTCACCCAAACAGCTCGCCACCGTGCTGTTTGACGAGCTGAAGCTAACGCCCGCAAAACAAAAGAAGACGCCGGGGGGCGCGCGGACGACCCGCGAAGATGAGTTAGAAAAAATGACAGACCTGCATCCTGTAATCGCCGACATCCTCGCGTACCGCGAGCTCCACAAACTGCTTTCCACGTACATCCTGAACATGCCGGATATGGTGGCACAGGACGGCAGATTGCATGCTGAATTTTTGCAGGCGGGCAGTACCACGGGGCGCATGGCGAGCCAGAATCCGAATTTGCAGAACATTCCCATTAAAAGCGATTACGGCCGGCGCGTCCGCTCGGCATTCACCGCATCCTCCGGATGCCTCCTCGCGGCATTGGATTATTCACAGATAGAACTCCGGATAGCGGCCGGACTTTCGGGCGACAAGAAACTACTGAAAGTTTTTGCGGAAGGGGGAGACGTGCACACGGAGGTCGCTTCACAAGTCTTCGGTGTGCCGAGAGAGAGCGTGGATTACGAAATGCGGCGCAAGGCGAAAGTCATCAACTTCGGCATTCTCTACGGCATGGGGTCAAATGCGCTTAAGGCGAATTTGGGAAATGTTTCGCGCGAAGAGGCCGCCAAATTTCTTTCCGAATACTTCAAGAAATTTTCAGGCCTCGCGCTTTGGGTTGAAAAAACGAAACTGGATGCCGCCCGCACGGGTTTTACTGAAACACTCTTCGGCCGCCGCCGCTATTTTCCGGGATTCAAGTCGCCACTGCCCAACCTGCGGGCACAGGCGGAGCGCATGGCGGTGAATGCGCCGATACAAGGCACGCAATCCGACATAATCAAACTTGCCATGGTTAAAGCCGACGAAATGATAGAAGAAAATAAATGGAGGGATACGGCGCGTCTCGTGTTGCAAATCCACGATGAACTTGTGTATGAGATAAAGAAAGGCGACGCGGAGAAAATAGCCCGCGAGATTTGCGGGGTTATGGAATCAGTAGTGCCGAAAGGAAAGTTATCAGGCGTGCCAATCGTGGCGGAAATCTCAATCGGAGAGAATTGGGGCGCGTTAAAGAAAGTATCGCGTATCTAGTATCGTGTATCTTGTATAACTCTCGCATTCATACGCGATACGCGATACTCTATACACGATACCTATGCTCTATCTCTACACGGGGACTGATACTAAAAAGGCGCGGGAGGAAATGAATAAGGAAGTCGCGCGCGTTTCCAAGGGCGCGCGGGTTGTGCGGATTAACGACACGAATTCCACCAATGACTTGTACGCCTCGCTTCAGGGCGGGGGGCTGTTCGGAGAGAAACATGTTTTCGTAATAGACAGCGTATCTGAAAATGAAGAGATGCTCGCCGTGCTTTTGCAGATGTTGGAGGGGATGAAGAAATCAGCAGAATCTTTTTTTCTGTTTGAAGAGAAGCTGGACGCAGCTACCCGCCGGACGGTAGAAAAATATGCGGAAGCAACGAGAAAATTTGATGCGCCGAAGAAGAAAAAAGACGATAGCGTATTCGCGCTTGCGGGTGCCCTCCGGCGGGCCGACAAGAAAGCCCTATGGGCGGGCTACCAGCGCGAGCTCATAAAGGGAAACGCGCCGGAAGCGATTCACGGCGTGCTTTTCTGGGGGGCGAAAGACATGGCTTTAAA
>JAUYLR010000101.1 GCA_030698935.1 bacterium | reverse complement strand
GCGGCAGTATTCAATGCCAAGGGCGATATCCGCCGGCTTGTACGGGTCGGGCTGATTGACCGGCCCGAGCCATCCCTTGATGGTGCGCGGCTTTTGAATGTAGACGCGCATCACAATCTTAATCTTGTCTTTCAGCTCGTCGGATAGTTTTTTGAGCCGCTTCGCGTACTCAAGCACGGAATCGCTGGGCCATGCGGAACACGGGCCGACGATGAAGAGGAGCCGCTTGTCGCGCCCCGTCAAAATATCCTCTATCTCTTTGCGGTCCTTCGCCACGTTCTTTTCTCCCTGCGCAGAAAGCGGATGACGAGCGATTATCTCGTCGGCAGATGGCATTTTCTTGATGATTGTGACGCCCATATGCAGTAACGGCCTAGCCGTTGAATTAGTGTACCACTCTTGGGCATTGCTGTAACCTTGCCCAATAGCTAACGAATCGCGCACAAGGTACCGTGCTAAGATACGTGGCGGAGTACTGGTATTTTATATTCACTTAAGAAAGGGCTAATCATGCCTCGAATCGCGCGAAGGACGGAAAGACGCCTTTCCGGTAAGGCACTTCAATTTATGAGAAACCATCGGCGAGAAGTCGCCGCATGGATGAAGGTAAATGCCCCACTAATCGCAAGATTCTGTGAGGCATGGTCGGCAGATCTCGCAAGACGCGGTGTAGAGTTTAACGAAACTTCGCCGCGCCTTAAAAAGGCGTCCCGCAAACCATTTGGTTTTTGCAGGCCTGTGGGGTATGTTCCTGAACCTTTCGGCCTAATTCCGCGCCGCCGAACACGGAAGATTATAGCTAGAAAGAAGTGAATGGCTCGCCGCCCCTAGAGTCTTAGGGAGCGGCGGCTGTTTATTAATTTGGTGTATTTCGCATATCATCGTAGCCGATGCGGCCGCATGTTAGACGATGATATCGTTTTTCGATAATACCCAAGGAGACACCTCCCCCGCTAGTGAGGGGTCACCTTGAATTCACTTATTGCGCTGTTTGTTTAATTCCCTCTCCAAAAGCACGTAGTAGGGGGCGTTTCCGATTTCTCTCCCGAGCCAGAGGCGCTCTTGTTCAAGCGCTTGTTCCACAAGCATGGTGAGGCCGGAAATTGCCTGCGCTCCCCTTTCGGTCGCCTCGCGCATAAGGCGCGTTTCAAGCGGATTGTAGACGAGATCAAAGACGATTCCGCCCTTCTTTATCATTTCCTTGGGCACGGGCGTGGCGTCCGTGTTGGGGTGAAGTCCTACGGGCGACGCGTTTACAATGACATCAAATTGCGTGCCGTTCATGGCGTCAAGCTCCAGCGCCATGCCGCCGAATTTTTCGCACAAAATTTGCGCCTTCTTGAACGTCCTGTCGTAACTGTGAATTTTCGCTCCGCATTCTTTCATGTGGTACGCAACGGCGCGCGCGGCTCCGCCCGCGCCGAATATCAATACGCTTTTTCCCTTGAGCGGGGCGTCTTTGAGCGCGACCGCGATACCCACGACATCGGTGTTAAAACCTTTCAGTTTCCCGTCTGTATTGATGATGGTATTCACGGAGCCGATGGAAAGCGCCTTTTCGTCCACTTCGTCCAGAAGCGGAATAATGGATTCCTTGTGCGGCAAAGTGATGGCGGTCAAATGTATCGGAAGCGCGCGAATCGCAGAAACCAGTTCGGCGATGCTCGGATTCTGGAACGCGAGCATGACGGCATCAACATCCTCTCGCACGTAAATATCGTTGTGCAACAAAGGACTTAGGCTGTGCCCGATGGGGTTGCCAATAACGGCAGTGAGCTTTGTTGCGGAGGAAAGCATGGGAAATAATTTCAAATGATAAATTTCAAATTTCTAAATAATGTCCAAATCACTTAATGTTTAAAAGATAAAGACATTGAGATTTAATTTGAAATTAAGAATTTGGAATTTGGAATTCTCACCCACTCTTGATTTCCGCATCAAGGATCTCTAGCGCCTCAATATACCCTGCCTCTTTCTTTCCGGAAATTTGAGCGATACATGCGGGCGATGTGACGGAAACGCGTCTCCACTCTTCGCGGGAAGCGATGTCGGAAAGGTGTACTTCAACTGCAGGCAGTTTCGTATCGCGGAGCGCGTCGTACAAGGCGTAACTGTAGTGCGTGAGTGCGCCGGGATTAATGATGATGCCGGCGGCCTTCGGGCTCTCCTTTTGGAGAAAATCTATGATGGCTCCCTCGTGATTTGATTGGAAAGCCGACACCGTGTGCCCCAGCCTCTTCGCGGCATCTGCAACCTCCCCCTCAATGTCCCGCAGGGTTTTTGCGCCGTAGTGCCGTGGCTCGCGCGCGCCGAGGAGATTCAGATTCGGGCCGTGTATGAGCAATAGCGTTGCCATATCCAACCACATTACTAGACGATTGCAGATTCGGCTAGCGCCTTGAGCGCCTCGTACGCAGCGGCGGGATTTTCGGCTTTTGAGAGCGCAGAGCCTACGCCAAAGCGTCGCGCTCCGGCGCGAACGAGCTCTGCTATATTCTTTTCTGAAACTCCGCCGTCAACGCTGATGAGTATATCGGGAAAGCGCGCGTGGAGTTCGGCGATGCGTGCCATCCCGCGCGCGTCATAGGGAATCCCCTGCGTCCCTATAGAGGCAATCGTCATGAGATGCACGACATCGCAGAGAGGAACGAACGGTTCAATTAATTCAATGGAGGTAGGCAGGAGCGCGCCGAGGCCGACTTCGCGCGCCCCGTTCTCTTTCCACTCTCTAAGCGCTCCGGATGCCGCATCGGGGGATGTGAACGCCTCCACATGACCAAGAATCCTCTCCGCACCCGCAAGGGCAAATTCAATTCCCAACGCGCGCGGATTTTGGATCATCAGGTGAACCTCTGTCACAAGTCCCCGCGTTCCCGCAAGATTGAACTTTCCGAATTCTCCTTTTTTCACGTACGGCCACGTGATGGCAGGGGCGAAAAGTCCGTCGGTTATATCCACATGAATGCTCCGCGCATAGGCGCGAACCGCATCTGCCCCCGCCTTAAGATCGGCGGAATCATTTGGCACGCACGTGGGAACGATTTCAATCATGAAAAAATAATTGCAAATTTCAAATTTTTAATTTCAAATCAAACCGTAATGACTTAATTCCTTAAAACATTAATTCATTAGAGTATTATTTAGAAATTTGAAATTTATCATTTGAAATTATCCCGTAATTTCATCTATCTGCTTAATTCTCCGCGCATGCCGCTCCTGCCCGGAAAAGTCCGTTTTAAGCCACTTCTCAACCGCTTTTTTCGCTTCACCTTCAGTAATAAATCGCGCGCCGAGCGAAAGTGCGTTCGCACTGTTGTGCCCGCGCACGGATGCAATCATGTCCAATTCCTTCCCGCTCATGTCTTTCTGCTCGCCCGCCTTGCCATAATAGAGAGCGCATCGCACACCGCGGAAGCGGTTCGCCACCATCGCCTCACCCTGTCCTGATGCGCCGATGACAATTGCACGGCTGCCCTTCCCCGCGATAGAATCCGCCGAGAGCTTGCGCGCGGCGCGCGCGATTATCTCCGGATAGTCGTCGTCCGCATCAAACACGTGCGCTCCGCAATCTTCCACATCATGCCCGAGCGCACGCACGTATTCAACAAGCGCGTTTTTAAGCTCATATCCCGCATGGTCGGAAGCAAGATAGATTTTCATAATTTCAAATGATAAATTCTAAATTTTTAAACAATGCTCTAATTTTTAATGTCTGAAACATGAGTTGGTTTAATTTGAAATTAGAAATTTAGTATTTGGGATTTTCTGATGCGCATAATGCCAAATATCTAATTTCAAATTTTCAAATAATGTCATATTGTTTCAATTTTCTTACTAGAACTGCTGAAAATCTTCGAGAAAATAAGCATTAATTCGTGGGCTTCTTTCCAATGAATTTTACATTCAGCAGCTTTGTCCTGATTAGCGCTTGATATCATTCTTACCCAATACTTTGTTTCATTGACTTCTTTTCTGCAAATACCTATTTTATTCCTAAAATCCTTCTTAGAACTTGCTTGATTCGCTTCCATATAGTTTGCGCCGATGCTTGTCGCAGACCTAACAACCTGGTTTACGAGTATTTTGTTTACCTCATTCTTTAGAAGTGAGCCAACAAAATGAATGATTGCTTCTCCAAACTTAGCCGTTCTTTCTTCAAGGTCGTAATTCATTACATTGACACATTAATTTGAAATTAAAAATTTGAGTTGGTTTAATTTGAAATTAAGAATTAGAAATTTGAAATTACTTGAGGTACTTCCCCACTTCAAGCACATGCCCCACGAGCGTGTGCGCGTATCCCATTTCGTTGTCGTACCACGCGAGCACCTTCACGAGCGTTCCGTCCACGACGCGCGTCATGCCGAGGTCGGCGATTGAACCGTATGGAAGCCCCAAAATGTCGGATGAAACGAGCGGCTCTTCCGTAACCGCAAAGACGCTTTTCCATCGGTCGGTTTTCGCGGCGGCGCGCAATGCGTCGTTCACCTCTTCCACAGAAGTCGCGCGCTTGGCAACGAAAGTGACGTCGGCGAGAGAACCGGAAGCGACGGGAACGCGCACCGCAATGCCGTCAAACTTCCCTTTAAATTGCGGATATGCGAGAGCGGTCGCCTTCGCGGCGCCGGTGGAAGAAGGCCCCATGTTGAGAGCCGCGGCGCGGCCGCGGCGAAAATCATCCGGCGCGACTCCGTCCACTATCGCCTGCGAGGCGGTGTAGGCGTGAATGGTGTTCAAAATAGCGCGTTCTATGCCGATTGCTTCATCCAAAACCCCTACGACGGGGCTGACGGCGTTCGTCGTGCAGGAAGCGTTGGAACTTATGTCGCATGTTGCCAGCTTTTCTTCGTTCACGCCGAGCAGTACCGTTTCCACACCGTTCCCCTTTCCGGGAGCACTTATAACAACCCTTTTAGCGCCCGCATCAATGTGGCCGCGTGCCTTATCTGCGGTAGTGAAAAGTCCCGTGGATTCCACAACGATGTCAACTTTCAAATCGCGCCATGGCAGCTTTGCCGGTTCCTTCTCGGCCAGCACGGGAACCTTCTTCCCGTCCACGATAATGGCGCCCTCCGCGGCTAGAACGGAAAACGGCGCGCGGCCGTACACCGAGTCATATTTGAGGAGGTATGCGAGATTTGCCGCAGGCGCCAAGTCGTTGATTGCCACTATCTCAATGTCTTTCTTCCCGTACGCCGCGCGCGTGAATCCGCGCCCGATTCTCCCGAAGCCATTTATCGCGACGCGTGCCATGGCGCCAGTGTACTACATTTTCCTTAGGCTGGCACGAAGCGTGGCGCTTGATATCCACACCCCAATATATTGACTTCTGACTCAAGAATCTGCTAAACCTCTAAAGTCATTAGAAAAGGTCGCGCTTCGCGGCCTTTTCATTTTTGTGGGATAGACCCTCACATCAAATCATTGAGTGCTTCTACGAGCTTGACAAGTATAGCATTATCGCTATACTCGTCAGCAGGTCGTTCTTTATAGTAGAATTGCGATATGGAAAATGCGGAGTTTAAAGTGCTCATATTGGAACCTGCACAGAAGTACATTGATAGCTTGAGCAAGCCAGAACAAGGCGCGGTAAGAGCCGATATGAGTGCAATGGAATCCGGAGATTTTGATTCCGTCTACACGAAAATGCTCAAAGGCAAGGTTCGAGAACTTATTGTCGGCAGACATCGCATCAGCTATTTCACAATCGGAAGCACATTACATTTTGTACGCGGTTTTCCAAAGAAAAGTGCGAAAACGCCAATAAAGGAAATCGCCTACGCCGAGCAAGTTTATAAGTTAATGAAATAACAAATCCTATGAAAACAAAAAAACTCACGGTGAAAGCTCCCCTTACAAAAAAGAATCTAAAATGGTACACCCTTGATGAGGTGTTCGGCAAATACGTCAAAAACAAGGAGTTTCAAAGAGGATATCGGGAAGAGTCGCAACGCATCAAGCTTGCCTCAAAAATCCGCGCAACGCGTATCGCAAAGAAAATGACACAGGAAGCGGTCGCACAAAAGGCCTCCATGCCGCAGTCGGTTGTCGCGCGCCTAGAGAGCGGCGAGCACGGCATTTCTGTGGATACGCTCGGCAAGGTCGCTCACGCGCTGGGAAAAGAAATTGCCTTGGTTGAGAGTTCTAAATAAGAAGAAACTACTTGCAGCTTGTGGGTGATATGACAAATGCCCCACCTTGTATCGTTACATACTGAACTGCGCCAGTCGCATCGTACAGCACGAGGCACGAGCCTTTATTTTGTCCGGTTTTCCCAATCTCAACCGATGTGGTCGCGTTGTTAGTTGAAGTGGCTACTTGAAGTAAGGATGTCGGTGATGTCACACCAATACCGACGCTACCTGCACCCTTTGGGGCAAGCAATAAGTTAATGTCCGTATCAGAGCCGTTGGCGGAAAGCGTGACCCCTGTGCCAACGGCACCGCCAGTTGCCGTCATATAATTCACAGCGCTTGCGGTATGCGTCACCCTGAATTGTTCTTGGTTCCAACCGTTTGTAAAGAACTGAATCGCGCTAGTACCTTTAGAAGAAAGATTCAGCCCGACACCTGCTCCAGGCCCTTGAGACATCAACAGCGGAGTGTTATTCGCATCTACTCGGAGGTAATTTTGAGAAGCGCCGACAGTTCCGAAGCGCATGATTTCTAGGCCGTTAGTTTTTATCTGAACAACTCCCGAAGCGCCACCTCCGTTCAGAATTACGGTACCAGTTTCACCGGCGAGGCTCGTATTAACCGTGAAGTTAGTAGAAGAAGCAATAATATTGCTATTAGTACTGCCGCCAGAGCCAGCAACGATCGTGATGTCTGTCCCGGGCTTGGAAGCGATACTCCCCCCATTCGGCGCGTTTTCGAAGTACAAGCCGTAGAAGTTCGTACCGCCGCCGCCCGTCAGCGCGGGAAAATGGATGGCCTTGTAGTTGGTGACCGTTCCAGTAACATCTTCCGCGTTGGGCAAAAAGAATGATAAGCCAATACTGTCAACAAGCGTGACGCCCGTTTCTGCGAACGGAAAGCGGAAGCGTGTGCTACCAGCCTTATTGAACGTGACTGCGCCGCCGGTCTGTCGCAAAACCAACTTATCGTGCTCAATACCCCAATTCCCGTAAGTCCTGGTACTCTGATCAAGCGCCGTGATGATAAAGTCGGCGAGGTTGAAGCCAACGACAGGGCTGTCGCCCTGCTGCGTTACGCTGCCCGGGTTGATCGTCGCGAGATAATGTTCACTACCACCGACGCTGTTTACGACAGGGCGCG
>JAUYLR010000098.1 GCA_030698935.1 bacterium | reverse complement strand
TACGGCGTTACCATGGGGAGTGACGGTATGTCGCAACTTTTGTCTGTGAAGCTTGAAGAAGCCGAAAAGGTGGCTAAGTAATCAAAAGATTGATTTATTGCCTCTATCTGATAGAGTGTCGCGACCCCATTAGAAATACTCATTTTACGGGGGTGTCCAAATACGCATATTCATTCTGACGATTAGTAATTTTATCCAGAGCAATTTTTAATTTCTAACGGGGTATATGTTAATGATACGGATGCAGAGAATAGGCCGCAAAAATATGCCGGCTTTTCGTATTATTGTCGCCGAGCACACGCGGGGGCCGAAGACAGGGAATATCGTTGAGAAAGTGGGAACCTACAACCCGAAGACGAAAGAGAAGCAGTTCAATGCGGACAGAATCAAGTATTGGCTCTCTGTCGGAGCGAAAGCATCCGCGACGGTACACAACATGCTCGTGTCCGCCAAAATCGTCACAGGAGCAAAGATTGTGAAGCACCAAGAAAAGCCTGCCGCACCGGTAGAAGAGGTAAAAGCCGAGGCAAAGGCTCCGGAGGCTGAAGCAGCTCTGGCACCGGAAGTGGCAGAAGCCAAAACAGAAGAAAAAGCAGAGGAAGTTGTTTCTGCGTAAATCTGCGTTTGTTCCGCGTTAATCCGCGAGTCGCCGTAGCGACTGTTGACATGGGGGCAGAAACCTGCTACACTTAAGAGGTAAATTCATCCTGCTGTTTTGTGCGAATCTGCGGATTCTCGTGGGGCAGTTAAAGCGGTAAATCTGCACAATTCGCATGTTTCGTCACAGCCCAAGCGGCAAATCTGGAGTTCATCATGGAAGACCCTCATCGGGGGGTTATTCTCCGCGCCGGTCTTTTGGACATTCTTCGCATGGCGGGACTGCGAGGCGACGCCTCGCGGGCGCTGGATATGGCCACGCAAGTGCGGGACGAGGTTTCCACAAGAGTTACGCTCCGCGAGGAGGGGGACGTGGCGGGTTCGGTGGCCGAGGCGGTGGGCGAGGAGTAAGGGGAGGCGAACGCATAGACGTTTCGCGCTTCATCAACAAGGCCGTCATCACGGAGACAACCGAACATTTCAAACCCGAACATCATTTCGCGGATTTTGCGATAGACGAACATTTGAAGAAAAATATCTTGGCGAAAGGTTATTTTGAGCCGACGCCTATTCAGGACCGCGCGATTCCGCACGTCCTGCGTGGAGACGATGTCTTCGGGGTTGCCAACACCGGCACGGGGAAGACGGGCGCATTCCTCGTTCCTCTTATAGACAAAGTTATTAAAGACAGAAAGAACCGCGTGCTCATCATGGTGCCGACGCGCGAACTCGCGACGCAGATTGAAGACGAATTTTGGAGCTTTGCCAAGCATCTTCGCATCGGCGCCGTTACATGCGTGGGAGGCGCCAACATCGGCCCGCAGATTTCTACACTGCGAAGACATCCGAGTTTTGTAATCGGCACCCCCGGCAGGTTGAAAGATATCATTGAACGGCGCACGCTTAATCTTTCGGAATTCAGCACCGTCGTTTTGGACGAAGCCGACAGAATGCTGGACATGGGTTTTATTGACGACATGCGGGCCATCCTCTCATTGGTTCCGAAGGAAAGGCACACGCTCTTTTTCTCGGCAACGCTTTCGCGCGATATTGAGAAGCTCATCGGCGATTTCCTCAAAGACCCTGTGCGCATTTCGGTAAAGACCCGCGACACCGCCGCAGGTGTTGACCAAGACATCGTGCGCGTTCCGGTGGGGAAGATTAAGATTGACGTTTTGCGCGACCTCCTGATTCAACCGCATTTCGGCAAAGTGCTTATCTTCGGGCGCACAAAGCACGGCGTGGAAAAGCTCGCGAAGGATTTGGTGCATCTCGGATTCAAGGCCACGTCTATCCACGGCAATAAAACGCAAAGCAACCGGCAGAAATCGCTGGACGCGTTCAAGCAGAACAGAATCCAAATCCTCGTTGCGACGGATGTCGCGGCGCGCGGATTGGACATCCCAAAAGTCTCGCACGTTATCAACTACGACGTTCCGAATACCTACGACGATTACGTGCACCGCATCGGCCGCACGGGGCGTGCAGGGGAGAAAGGCCAAGCGCTCACGTTTGTAGAGGGGTATCACAGGTAAATCTTCTCAGCGAGAAGCCCCGCCTATTTTAAACGGTGCGGGTTCATCTTCCGTTTAAAATGGGCGGGGCTTGGAGCGCCCCCAGTTGACAAGAAACCGGATTCTGCTACCATTTCACTATGACACTGAAATTGACATCTGTCGTCGGCCTCGTCGTTACACCGCTCAAGCGGGGCCTGTAATACTGCAATAACAAAGTATCACAGAAAACCCGCCCAAAGCGGGTTTTCTGTTACAATGTCACAAACACTTTATGGAAAAAATATCAGGCGCCCAAGCACTCATGAAGTCCCTTCTGCGCGAGGGAGTGGATACTATTTTCGGCTATCCGGGCGGGGCGATAATGCCCGTGTACGACGCGCTCTACGATTACAAGGATTCCATCCGGCATGTGCTCGTGCGGCACGAACAGGGGGCGGCGCACGCCGCGGAAGGATATTCGCGCTTGGCGGGAAAGCCGGGAGTGTGCATGGTGACGTCGGGCCCCGGCGCCACCAACCTCGTGACAGGCATCGCCGATGCGATGTGCGATTCAATCCCCATCGTGTGCATAACGGGGCAGGTCACAGAAGCGGCTTTGGGCACGGATGCATTTCAGGAAGCGCCCATCATCGGCATCGTTACTCCCGTAACGAAGTGGTGCTATCAGATAACGAACGCGGCGGAAATCCCGCACATCGTTGCGAAAGCATTCCATATCGCAAACGCGGGCAGGAAAGGTCCCGTGCTCATAGACATAACAAAAAATGCGCAGTTTGAATTGTGCGAGTATGACGATTCCGTGCAGACCGTGAAATTAAAAAGCCGGCACGACCCGTACTATCAAAAAAAATTGCAACGGGCTGCGGCTTTGCTCAACAACGCAAAACGGCCCTACGTGTTGTTCGGGCACGGAATATCGCTCTCAAAGGCCGAGAACGAACTCGCGCAATTTCTGGAAAAGGGCGGGCTTCCCGCCGCGAGCACTTTGCTCGGGCTTTCATCCTTGCCCAAGAGCCACCCGCTCCACATGGGGATGCTCGGCATGCACGGCAATTACGGTCCCAACAAACTGACCAACAAAGCGGATGTCATCCTCGCCATCGGTATGCGTTTTGACGACCGCGTGACGGGAAAAATCTCGGCGTACGCGCCGCAGGCAAAAATAATTCACGTTGATATTGATTATGCGGAGTTGGACAAGGTCATACCGGCGGAAGTGGCGATTCACGCCGATGCGAAGGAGTTCCTCGCGCAGTTGACACCGCTCATAAAGCACAAGAATCACAGCGCGTGGATTGCGGAGTTCAGGAAATTTGATGCGGAAGAAAAGAAGGTGGTGACAGAGGCCGAGCTCTATCCGAAAGCGGGCGAGATTACCATGGCGGAGGTGGTGCGGCTCGTGAGCGAGAAAACAAAAGGGAAGGCCGTCATCGTGGCCGATGTGGGTCAGCACCAGATGGTGGCCGCCCGCTACTATTGCTTTGAAAATCCCGACAGCTACATCACGTCGGGCGGTTTGGGCACGATGGGTTTTGCGCTTCCCGCGAGCATCGGCGCGAAAATCGCGGGGCCGAAGAGGGAAGTGATTGCCATCATCGGCGACGGCTCGTTCCAGATGACACTGCAGGAGTTGGGGACCATCATGCAGGAAAAGCTTTCCGTGAAGATAATCATTCTCAACAACCGCCACCTCGGCATGGTGCGGCAGTGGCAGGAGATGTTTTTTGAGGAGCGGTACTCCTTCGTGCACATGGAAAATCCGAACTTCAACAAGATTGCCGACGGATACTCAATTCCTAACGAGCTTGTGCAGGAGCGGAAGGACCTCTCTCCGGCGCTTGATAGAATGCTCTCTGCAAAGGGGAGTTACTTGTTGGATATCATGGTAGAGAGGGATGAAAACGTCTTCCCGATGATACCGAGCGGCGCCGCCGTGGATGAAATACGGCTCAAGTAAAAAATCCGAAATTCTACCTGCCCGCCGAAGCCTCGGCGCAGGCGGGAATCCGAAATCCGAAAAAATACAAAATATGCAAAATCAAAAAATGACCCCAAGAATTCACAAGGCGACCGGACGTTTTGGATTTAAAATTTATAATTTCCCACACTTTTCGGATTTCGTGCTTCGTGCTTCGAATTTTTAAATCAGTATGCGCTACGTACTCACCATTAAATCAGAAAACGCGCCCGGTACCCTCTACCGCATTGCGGGGCTTTTACTGCGTAAGAAAATAAACATAGAGTCACTGCACGTGAAAGAGGTTGACAGGAAGAAACACATTTCCCATTTCACCATTGAGATATTCCTTGCGCCACACCTGATGGCCAAGCTCATCAAGCAAATTGACAGGGTTGTTGAGGTTTTTCACGCGGAATATAAGCGTTCCGCATAGACGGTTAGACCATCCCTCATTAATCACCCGTGCACATTTTTTGTACTCGTCTTTGCGAGCGTAGCGAAGCAAACCATGGGTTTTGTGCTTTACACTCTGGATTGCTTCGCTACACTCGCAATGACGAATTTTAAGGTCTCACCTTGAATTTACTCAAGCTCTTGAGCGCCGAAACGTATGCGGCCTCGCGCAGGGAGATTTTGAGCTCCCGGGAAATTTCGTAGACCCGTTCGCACGCGCTGTCCATTTTTCCTTTCAGTTTCTTGAATACAGCCTCCTTGCTCCAGCGCTCCTTGTGCACATTTTGATACCACTCAAAATAACTCACGGCGACGCCGCCGGAGTTCGCGAGTACGTCGGGGATGACCGTGATTCTCTTGGATTTGAATACCGCGTCCGCTTCCGCGGTTGTCGGGCCGTTTGCCATTTCCAGAATAATGTGCGCCTTCACTTTCTTCGCGTTCTCTTTCGTGAGCGCGTTCTCCAGTGCGGCGGGGACCAGAATATCAACGGGCAACTCAAGAATCTTTTCAGGCGAGATTTCCCGTCCGCCGAGCTTCTTCATGTTGCTCATATCGCACACTGAGCCGATGCAATAGCATCCGCCGACGCGCCCGCTCGCATCCTTGCACTTTTGGACCTCGCTGATGCTGGGGATGCCCGCGGGCATATAAATTCCCCCTTTTGAATCCGACAGTGCCACCACTTTCATTCCTTCCTCTTCCAGATAGTGCGCAAGGAAACTGCCGACGTTTCCGAATCCCTGTATGGCAACCGTTAGCCCCTTGGTCTTGATGCGTTTGAATTTCAGGAATGAAAGAAGCGCGTAGTATCCGCCCAATCCTGTCGCTTCAGGGCGCCCCAGAGAGCCGCCGCGTTCTAGCGGTTTTCCTGTAATTACCGCAGGCGTTTCTTTTCCGGCTATCTTTGAATATTCCTCCATAATCCACGTCATGATTGTTCCGTTCGTGTTGACGTCCGGCGCCGGCACATCGGTGTAGGGGCCGATGACAGGGGATAGCTTGCGGGCAAACTCCCGCGTGAGCCGTTCTAATTCTCCCGCGGACATTTTCTTGGGGTCAACGTTCACTCCGCCCTTGCCGCCGCCGAAAGGGACATCAATCACCGCGTTTTTTATAGTCATCCAGAATGAGAGCGCTTTTACCTCATCCATGTCTACCTGCGGGTGGAAGCGCAAACCGCCTTTGTACGGCCCGCGGATATTGTTGTGTTGGACTCTGAAGCCCTGATACACAACGATACTGCCGTCATCTCTTTTGAGGGGGACGGAAACCTCCACGATTCTGTCCGGATGTTGGAGCCGTGCCAAGAGCATTGGGTCAATAGGAAAATTCTTTGCCGCAGTTTGTAGTTGCTTCTTCGCTCTCGTCCACGGATTGTTGTCTGACATGGTGCCGTATTAATTATTATTATAATCTGTGGGATTATACTGTAAGTACGCGCATTTGTCCCAACGGTGCGTATGTTGTAGAGTCAGGCATTGCACTATGGATCCCGTTAGAGGCTGCGGAAGACAAACTGTATATATGGAACATTTGTGTAGAAAATCAGCAATATCGATTATCAGCAATAAACTGGGTACGGGAAGCATTGCTTCCTGCCTGCCCGCCAAAGCCAGAACTGATTCAGCGGTATCGGCACCAAACACTGCATATTTATTAACTAATCAAGTTCGTTACTATCGCGCTTTCAGGCGATGGCAGGCGGGCCTCTAACGGGATGGACACATTCATCAAGAAAATCACAAAAGAGGCGGGGATGGCAGTCTTGAAGCGGTTTGGGAAAGACGGCGTCCACTATTCCAAATCCAAACACGCATACGACGTGGTAACCAAAGCAGACCTGCTCTCGGAAAAGATAATTATCTCCGCGATTCTGAAGCGGTACCCCACGCACAGTATTCTTTCCGAGGAAGAGGGAGAGATAAATGCCGGCTCGGATTACCGGTGGATTATTGACCCCGTTGACGGCACCATGAATTTTGCCTCATCGGTGCCGATGTTCGGGGTCATGGTGTGCCTCGCGCACAAAAACGAAATCATTCTTTCCGCAATCCACCTTCCCGTCACGGATGAGCTGTTCTTCGCGAAGGCGGGGAAGGGGGCGTTTCTCAACGGTAAACGGATTCACTGCTCCCCGGCAAAGAATCTTGATACAAGCATCGGTTGCGGATTTGTCGGTTCCCGGAAGAGGACACTGCATTTTGTGAAGAGACTGCTTGGCGCTGTCCGCGGAGAGGGTCTGTTCCTGAACTCCTTCGGCTGCATCTCAATGAATTCCTGTTATGTGGCGTGCGGAAGGAAAGATTGGGCGGTGTCGCTCTACGGCGAGATACATGATTTCGCGCCGACCTACCTCATATTGAAAGAAGCGGGATGCACGGTGACAAACTGCAAGGGCGGGCCGTGGACCATGGGCGACAACGAAGCTGTCGCGGCGAATCCCGCACTGCACAAGAAATTGTTGAAACTCACAAAAGACGTTTAAACATCAAAAAGAAGGTCAGACCTTCGTTTTCAGCATGGAGTCTTTGCGAGCGCAGCGAAGCAATCCAGTTCCCAAGGTGAGACCTTAAAGAGTCACTCCCAAGGTCTCACCTTAAGAATTCCGGTTCCCTAGATTGCTTCGCGGAGTTTATCCAGAGTACTCGAAGGACCCGCAAAGACGGCATGTGTGTAATTATGCTGTCATTCTTTTCGGGCGATGGCGCTCGCCTAGACTGACATGGTATAATCATCGCCCATGATTGAAAAGATGTTGCGATGGACGGTGCTCGCCGGTATTTTCGCGCTCCCGTTCATTATTTTTATAGTTGCCAATACGCTTTTCTTCCCCTTCATCACGGGAAAGAATTTTGCGTTCCGCATTATCGTTGAAATTATCACCGGCGCGTGGCTTGCGCTCGCTTTCGTAAACCCCGAATACCGGCCGAGAAAATCATGGCTTCTCGGCGCGTTCGCCGTCTTTGTTCTCATCGTTGCCGTTGCCGACCTGCAGGGCGTTCATCCGTTCAAAAGTTTCTGGAGCAATTATGAGCGGATGGACGGCTGGGTGACGCTTGCGCACCTTTTTGCATACTGTGTCGTTACAAGCTCGGTTCTTTCCACGCGAAAACTGTGGCGCAGATTCTGGTCTATGTCGCTTGTCGTTTCCGTACTCGCCGGTTTTTACGGCATTCTGCAGTTCGCGGGTATTTCGGCGCTTGGCACAGGAGGGGGAGGCGGGTTGGGCGCCCGTTTGGATGCGACATTCGGCAACCCGATTTATTTGGCCGCGTTCATGCTGTTCAATATTTTCATCGCTGCTTTTTTGTGGACGGAGAGTTGGGCGGAGCGGCCGGCGGGGAAACGCCTCGGCATATCTCTGTGGTACGGCGGCGTGATTGCGCTTGACACCGTTATTCTCTTTTCCACGGGGACGCGCGGAACTATTCTCGGTCTCATCGGCGGGATGTTATTGTCCGCATTTCTCGTTGCACTGCTCTATCGCGGAGAGGGCACGGCCCGCCGCACCGCGCTCGCTATCGCGGCCGCCGTCATCGTCATTATCGCGGGGTTCTGGCTGATGCGCGACCAAGCGTGGGTGCACAAGGTCGGCTTCCTTGACCGCCTTGCGACAATTTCAATCACCGACAATACCGTTAAGGCCCGTGTGATGAACTGGGGAATGGCGTGGCAGGGCGTTAAAGAGCGTCCGCTCCTCGGATGGGGGCAGGAAAATTATGCGATTGTTTTTGATAAATACTACAATCCGCAAATGTATGCGCAGGAGCAATGGTTTGACCGCGTACACAATATTATTTTTGACTGGCTTGTTGCCGCCGGTTTCTTGGGCCTGTTGAGCTACCTCTCGCTCATTGCATGCGCGCTGTGGTGTATTTGGGGCGTCCGGCCTCCACCGGCACAGCGGCAGAACGGTAAAAACGCGGTAACGAACGCCGGAGCTTTTTCCCTCGCCGAGCAAAGCATCCTAACGGGACTCCTTGCCGGCTACTTCTTCCACAACCTCTTTGTGTTTGACAACATCACGAGTTACATTTTGTTCACGACAATTCTGGCCTACATAGTTTCGCGCTCCGCAGCGGTCGGCAATGCGCCGGTGTTGTTTCCCTCGGTACGAATTTCAAGCGCCGCCATGCCCGTTATCGCGGGTATTGCGGTGGCCGTGGTGTGGGGAACGGCATGGGGAGTAAACGGAAAGGCGCTCGCGCAGAACCGCGCGCTTCTTCAGGCAATCGCTCCGCATGCGGAGGGTGCCGCCAAGAACCTAAGTTATTTCAAGGAGGCGCTGGCATACGGCAGTTTCGGCACGCAGGAAGCGCGGGAGCAAATCGTGCAGATAGCCACGCAGCTTCCGGCAAATAAGAATATTCCCGACGATATCAAGAGGCAGTTCTTTGATACGGCGGCGCAGGAAATGTTCGCGCAGTCGCAGGCGTCTCCGCTGGACGCCCGCTTCCCGCTGTTCTTGGGAGTTCTTCTTGATGCGTACGGCGATTATGAGAATGCGGCTATCGCGCTGAACCGCGCGCACGAGCTTTCGCTCGCGAAGCAGACGATTCTTTTTGAGCTGGGAGCGAATGCATATGCGCGGGGAGATGCCGCAGGGTCGCTACGATATTTCAAAGAGGCGTACGAGCTTGCTCCCGAGTTTGTGAGCGCCCGCATCTACTACGCCGCCGCCGCCATTCGCGCGAAGAACGACCCCCTCGCGGATGAATTGCTTTCGCCGCTCCTGAAATCGGGCGTTGCCGCCGATACCCGCATTGCGGGCGCCTATGTGGAGAGGGGCCGGTACGACAAAATAGCCGAGATATGGAAAGCGCGCGCAGAAGCTTTCCCCCAAGAGTTGCAGACGAGGTACACGCTCGCCGTCGCACTCTATATGGCAGGTAATCTGAATCAGGCGATCGCGCAGCTCCAGGATCTGAAACGCATATCCCCTGATTCAACAGCACAGGTGGATTCTTTGATAGCAGAGATGAGGAACGGAACCGCCAAGGTCGGGATGTAAATCACTGTTCTGTAAATCGGATTGACCCGTTGAGCATAGGAGGTATATAATTCCGTTGTGAGTGCCATAAAGGTTGTGGCTCTCCTGAAAGTCGCGTAAGTACCCGCCTTCGGCGGGTACTGCGTTTCCTGCCCTTCGAAGCTTTAGCGAAGTAGGGTGCCTTGTATCTAGGCTCATTTTGGAGGCCTTGTGTGAGGCATTTGTTAAACTCTGTGAGAGTGCTACGCTTACCCAGAGGCGCATAAAGCGGAGGACGGCGGCACTCACATTGACTTTCACTTTGGAGCTCGCACCCGTCTTCCGCTTTGTGCGTCTTGCTTATATGCAAACAGTTTAGTACGTTCCTGCGACCTGCCTGCCCTGCCTACCGGCAGGCAGGCGGCAGGCAGGGCTCCGAAGTAGGAAATGGGACGCAGAACGAACGTTCCATCCCCACACCATTCCCACCCCCCTCTTAGGGGCAGGAATCAGTATTGCTTAGAGCATCCTATCGTACGCGTTAAGCAATATATGTGTTTAAAGCTTGAAATGAGCTCGTAGTGGTTTATCGAACTCTATTGCATCGGCAATAACGTACAGTAGCTCTCTTCCTATCCGCATTTCCGTTTTTAGGATTGCGACTATTTCTTCGCATTCATA